>CALDHV010000109.1 GCA_937902305.1 uncultured Clostridia bacterium | reverse complement strand
GGGGTATGACCGGTGACATCATCGCCACCGGGGTCAACAGCACCACGGAATACGATCTGACCCTGCCGGTGCATCCGACATTTCTGTACGAATCACTGTGGTGTCTCATAGGATTTATTCTGTTGCACATTCTCTCGAAAAAAGCATATAAGTTCCGCGGGCAGATCTTCTGCGGCTATCTTGTATGGTACGGCGTGGGGCGGTTTTTCATCGAATCCCTGCGCACCGACAGCCTGATGATGGGCACGATCAAATCCTCTCAGCTTGTTGCTATCGTCGCAGTGCTGGCGGGAGCCGTGCTGTATTTCGTCTTTCGTCGGCGGCAGAATGCCCTGCCAAAAACACTGGTCGCGGAAGCCCCGCAAGAGGAAAATGCAATAACAGAAAGTGAAAAAAAGGAGAATGACAATGGCGACTCTGATTAAAGGAAAAGAAATTGCGGCAACCATCCGCCAAGAAATTGCGGAGGAGGTCGCCGCACTGAAAGCGCAGGGGATCACCCCGGGTCTTGCGGTGGTGCTGGTGGGCGACGATCCTGCCTCCTGCACCTATGTGCGCAATAAGCACAAGGCGTGTGAGGAGGTCGGTATCTTTGCCGAGCAGATCAATCTGCCCGCAACCACGACGCAGGAGGAACTGCTTGCGGTGGTGCGTGAGCTTAACGACCGTCGGGATATTCACGGGATACTGGTACAGCTTCCCCTCCCCAATGGTCTGGATAAAAATGCAGTCATCGACGCCATCGCGCCCGAAAAAGATGTGGACGCGTTCCACGTCGCCAATGTCGGGCATATTATGGTCGGGGATTACCGCTTCCTGCCCTGCACACCGGCGGGCGTGATGGAGCTGCTTGCCCGCACCGGCATCGACCCGGACGGCAAGGAGTGCGTCGTCATCGGGCGCAGTAACATCGTCGGCAAGCCGATGGCGATGCTGATGACGCACGCCAATGCGACCGTGACCATCTGCCACACGCATACGAAAGACCTCAAAGCCGTATGCCGGCGGGCGGACATCCTCGTCGCCTCGGTCGGCAAGGCAAAGTTTGTCACCGCGGATATGGTCAAGCCCGGCGCGGTCGTCATCGACGTCGGAATGGATCGGGACGAGAACGGCAAGCTGTGCGGCGATGTGGATTTTGACGCGGTGGAGCCGATCGCCGGCGCGATCACCCCGGTGCCGGGCGGCGTCGGCCCGATGACCATTGCGATGTTGCTCAAGAACACCGTTACCGCGGCACGAAAGTAAAATGAATATGAAAACCTCACCGCACCCGACCGGATGCGGTGAGGTTTTTTATTTTTTCTCAGTGCTCAAATAAACTTTTCAGTTCTTTCATCTTGTCCGACGTGGGCGGGTCGAATACAGGCGGCGTTTCTCCCAAGGCGCGCGCCTTATTCTCCCCCATCCGATGATACGCCAGCAACTCCACCGCCTCCGGCACGCCGACGCGGTTGAAATACGCCCGCATCGCCTGCATATTTTCGACGGTATCGTTGACCCCGCCGACCACCGGTACACGCACGATGACCCGTTTGCCCGACGCGATCAGGCGCGCGTAATTTTCAAGTATCCGCTCATTATCCACACCGACGTACCGACGGTGTACCGCCGAATCCATCGCTTTTATATCGTACAAAAACACATCGACGAGCGACAGAATACGCTCAAATGCGCTCCACGGCAGATGTCCGGCGGTATCCACCGCCGTTCCGATGCCGTCGGCGCGGCAAAGCGTCAACAGCTCCCCCAAAAAATCCGGTTGGAGCATACATTCTCCGCCCGAAAAGGTCGCGCCGCCGTCCCTCCCGTAGAAAGCCCGGTCTGCGCGAATCGGCTCCATTACCTCATCCGCCGTCACCGATCTGCCCGCCAGCGTGATCGCCGACCGGCGACACACCTCGGCGCATTTGCCGCACAAAACACAATGCACCGGCGACGGACACACCGCGCGACATCTGCCGCAATGCTCGCACTTATCCGCGTAATAGAGCCGCTGGCGGTCAAAGGCTTGGCTCTCCGGGTTATGGCACCACGCGCAACGCAGGTTGCATCCCTTGAAAAACACCGTTGTGCGGATGCCGGGGCCGTCCACAAACGACCCGCGTGCAATGTCAAATATCATTCCGGTCATACAAAAACTCCTGTCAAATAAAGAAAGTATCGCCGTCCGACGCGATCTCCACCGGGAATGGGAACGCATTTTTCAGCGGCGCGATCAGTGCCAGCCGATCCTGCCGGACGTGGTTGAATATGAGCTGCTTTGTGCGGCATTGCCGTATCTTATCCAGTGCGCTCTCCGGCGTGAAATGGGTCAGCTCACACACGATCGCGTCAAAATCCGTCTCCCGGCTGATCGCCGGAAAATCGTGAAAATCCTCCGTCAGATCACCGCTGAACAGCATCCGCTTGCCCTCTGCCGTGATGACGAAGGCGTAGGACGGGAACGGGCGCAGGTGCTCGGTCGGGATCGCCTCCACGCGGATGTTTTCATCCTCATAGAACGCGCCCGGCTCAACGGTGCCGAAATCGCACAGCCGCAGGGCACGCTCGTCATGTTCGGCGGTCATCAGCGCGGTCATCGGGGCAATGAGATCCGCCTGTGGAAACCACACCGACAGTCGCTTCTTTTCATCCACGCGTTTTTGTGTGCTGAAGAATAGGCTGATCACAGTTGACAGACATCCCATGTGATCCCGGTGCGCGTGGGTGATGAATGCCGCGCGGATGCTCGGGATCGGCAAGCCGCGGTCGATCATCCGCTCCGCAGTCGGAGAACCGCAGTCGATCAGATAATATGCATCTCCCACCGTCAACAGCATCCCCGTACAGGCGCGTCCCGGCTCGGCTCTGCCGTGACTGGTGCCGAATGTGATCAAGTTCATTCCGATCTCCCCTTTCGGGTAGGAGTATAGCACAACCTACGAGCAATTACAAGCCACATCAGCCGTTTTTCATCGTGCGTTGCAGGATCTCCTCCTGCATCTCATCGCACAAATGCACATAGGGCGCGGAAAAGCCGCTCACCCGCACCTTGAGGGAGCCGTACTGCTCCGGCGTACGCCGCGCCGCCTGCAATTCCTCCCGGCTGACATAGTTGAGCTGCGCGTGCAGTCCGCCGAGCCGGAAATACGTCTCCAGCGTGCGGCAAAGCTTGTCAAACTGCGCGTCATCCCGTACGATCGCCTCATCCAGCATCAAATTGCACACCTGCGGGCCGCAGAAGATATGGTGCGGGTCAAACTGCGCCACCGAGCGCAACAGCGGCAATAAGCCGTTTCTGTCCTTGCCGTTCGCCTGCCCCGTGCCGATCATAAAGCCCTCTCCGGCATATCTGCCGTCCGGGGTCGCGCCGGTCAGCTCGCCGAACTTGGTGTTGTGCGGATTATAGCCGTTGAGCGTACCGACCAAAATGGGTGCGCCGTTCTTCATCCGCATCGGGTGCAGGATCTCATACATCGCGGTCGTGAATTGTCGGGCGACATCATCCGACAGCGGGTCGGCATTACCGAAAAATCTGCCGCGGCGCAGGATCTCCGCGTGTAGCTCCTCATCGCACGCCCAGTTATCCTCCAGCACATCGAGCAGATGCGCCATCGTGGTGCGCTTTTCCTCATATACGAACTGGCGGATGATCGCCAGCGAGTCGATCACACAGGTCGTGCCCATCGCATCAAAGCCGCCGATGAGCCGTGTGCAACTGAAACGGTTGGCGGGAGTGGCGTTTTCGATTGGACCGTCGAGCAGGAAATTGGACAGCATCGACCAATCCTTTGCCCGCATATCGTTGTAGGCGTCGGCGTAGCGGATGATCTCGTGCAGGTCTTTATCCAGCTCCTGCCGGTAAATCGCGAAAAACGCATCGTAATCCTCGGCGGCGATCAGCTCCGCCCGCCGGTCGCGGAAGGTATTGGTCAGCGACCGCACGATATTGTTCGTACTGCCTCCATACCATACCGTCCCGGGGAAGGACGGCTCGTTACAGCCGACCATCGTATACCTGACCGCCTCCTCGAACGGCAGTCCGGCGATGTCGGTCAGTGCGGCGATGCGCGGCTCATCGCTCGCTATGGCGATGCGCTTGTTGGCGTCGTGGCGCTCACAGTCAAGGACATAGCGCAATATTTCAAACGGGGTCTTTTTCGTCCACCGCAGGGTGATCTCGGGACGGCGGGTGTCGATCTCCATCAGCGCCTCGACGATGAGCCGCGACAGGTCGTTAAACCCGTCCTCGCCGTCGGCGGTATACCCGCCGATCGCAAAGTGACACTCCGCGCTCTTCGAATAGTTTTTGCTTGTCACCGGAGTGTGGGCGCACAGGTGGACGAACACCTCCTGAATAAGCTCCTTTGCTTCGTCGCGGGTGATTTTTCCCGCATCAATATCCTGCCGATAGAGCGGATAAAGGTAACGATCCATCGTGCCGATGCTGTCCGGCAGGAACTGGAAACAGAAAATAAGGCAATGCAAGCCCTCATAGAAGCTCTCGGCGGGATACAGCGGCACCCGGCGGCACGCCGCCGCCAAGCGGAGCAATTCCCCGCGCCGGGTCGGATCGGCGCACGCCCGCGCCTTTTCCTCGTGCGCCTCGGCGCAGATATTCGCCCACTTTTCCACCCCGTCAAGTACGATACGCATACCCGTCAAAAAGTCGGTCTTGTCGCGGTCATCGCGGTAAACGGTTTTGTAGTATTCGACATTTTCTTTCTGCTTTATTAGTCCGCCGGTCAAGATCTTTTCAAAGTTCGGGGCAGTATGCTGCCACTCAAATACCGCCAGGTTATCCAAATAGTGATTGTAGAAAGCGTCACACGTGCGGGCAAACCATTTATGCCCGCAACGGTGGAAAATATCGGCGGGCACATCCCCGTCCCACTGCTCCAGCCGCAGCATACCGGTAAAGCGGTTCCCTTCATCCGAAAATACCGGCTGTGCGTAGATAAACTCCATGATCCGCTTGGCATTGAGTATCGGCTCGGGCAGTGCCATATCCATTGGATCATAGCTCACCTTGCCGTTCATCGTGTAAAGATCGGCGTTATTCATCCGTGAGATGAGATCTTCAATATATCGGCTCATACGATCAGCTCCTTTGCCCCGATTATACGCCATACGGCGAAAATGTATATGGCGTTTTTGACACACTTGCACTTTTTGACACTATTTTCTTGCATTTTTCGCGCAAATGCGGTATACTGGTCGGGAGGTGAAGCGTATGCAAAACGATTTTGTCATCACGGGAATCGCCCGCATCATACTGGTCGGCGCGGAGGAATATCCCGAGCCACGTACGAGCTTCAGCGCGAAGCTGGAGCATCACGAGCTGATCTACAATCTGCCCGGCAGATCCGCGGCGTATCCTACGGTCATCCTCGGCGCACAGCAGGTGGAAACGCCGCCCGGCTCGATCCGCTTTATGCCGGCAGGTGATCACGGGCGGTATGAGGTGCTTCGCTCCGCCGCCGGCAACGGCTGTATTGACATCGTATTCGACAGCTCCGCGCCGCCATGGGGGACGCTGACCGTGCTCACCGACATTCGCAGTAAGCGCATCGACGAGCTTTTCCGCCGGGCGTTCGCCGTATGGGCGGCGCGGGATGACGGCTATTACTACGAGTGTCTGTCCCTGCTCTACCGCATATTTGCGGAATTACAGCGGGATGTCTATCTCCCCGAGCGCACCTTTGCCGTTTTGCGTCCCGCGCTGGATGCCATCGGTGAGCGGTTTGACGATCCGACGCTCACCTGCACCGAGCTTGCCGCGAAATGCGGCATCAGCTATTCCTATCTCAAGCAGTTGTTCGGGCGGCGTTTTCATTTGACCCCGAAGCAGTACATTCTGCAAATGCGGATGAATGTCGCCCGCGACCTGCTTGCCTCGGAGCAATACTCCGTCACGCAGGTCGCGCAGATGACAGGCTTTTCCGATGTGTGCTATTTCAGCCGCCAATTCAAAAACGCGGCAGGCGTCACGCCCACCGCGTTTATCAAAAAATACCGTTCTTCGAAATGATCAGATACGCGCCGCGATCTCGGCATTGATTGCCTCGCGGACGGCAAGAAACGCGTCCGCGTCCGCGACGGCGGAGTGAAATGTGACCTTGCCGCCGACCAGCCTGTCGATCAGCGCGCACACCGTCGCACGGTCGGTCAGCTTTTCAAGTAATTGCAAAGCGCGCATATCCTGTATGCCCTCCCCGAACACCTTGAGCCGCAGGGACGGATATGCCTTGCGGTCGCGCCCGGGATAGACGATAAAATGCCCGCCGGTGCCACCCTCAAATCCGTTCGGCTTGTTGAACGGGTCGCTGAAGCCGTGGCTGAGTCTGTCATAGCAGTAATTGAGTCCCCAGTCGAGGAAGCCCTTAACATCGTAGCGGTACATCTCAAGACCGAGGATGCGGTTGCGCCACGACGGGAGGTTGATCAGACGATTGCTCAAGCCGTCCCCCACCGAATCACCGGTATAGTAGCACCACAGCGACGGACACTTGCCGAGGAACGGCTCAATATCGACTGGCTCTGTGATAATGTCGTCGGACATATTCCTGAGCTTTCGGAGATTATGGATATGTCAAAGGGTACTGTAAGAATCCTTGGAATTCACAGGAGCGAACAGCTTGATCTGGAAAGAAAGGAGGCCCAGCTGTGAAAATTCTTGTCATCGCAGATGAAGAAGAAAAATCCTTATGGGATTATTGGACTAAGGATA
>CALDHV010000108.1 GCA_937902305.1 uncultured Clostridia bacterium | reverse complement strand
ACGCCGGTCACGGTGGTGAGCTTTGATAAGATCTGCGACTGGACGCTGGCGACGCTGACCTATACGGCGGAGATCGCCAACGGCTTCCATCTCTCTCTCGAAATGGATGCTATAGACAACCGCGCCGGCACGACGGTGCTGATCGACCAGACGACGGTCAGTCAGATCGGCGTTCCGCAGGTGGTGCTGGAAAACACCTTTAAGGAAACCGCTTCGGTGGGCTACTATAATAAAACCCACGCCAACGAGTATTCGGGCGGTAAATCGGTCTATTCCAACCGCACCAACAAGGTGGATCACGCCGATACGATGCACGCCGAGCAGGTGAGCGACGAAACCGATTGCCCGAACGGAACGGTCGGCGTGATGAAACTGCAATATCTGACCGGCTCCAACGCGACATCGACCGCCGGGGAGTGGATCGGCTTCCGCCTGACGGGGAATGACGGTGCGGCATTCAGTGCCGCCGTCGGGCAGGGCTATCGGCTGACCTTCTGGTACAAGGTTACGGCTCTGCCGAGCGGCGCCTCCGGCACCATCCATCTGCGCAACGGCTCCTGCAACTGGGGCACGATGGAGGAAAGCGGCGCAAACGAGGTCGCGGCTTCCTTTGATGCCGTCGGAGACTGGACAAAAGCGGAATACGCTTTTGCCGGCACGGTATCGAACGGCCTGCACCTCTCTCTCGAAATGGATGCGAAGGATAACCGCGCCGGCACGACGGTGCTGATCGACGATGTGAAGGTGGAGGAAACGATGGCGCCACCGCAGAGCGCGGGCATCTCGGATACCGCGATCGTGCTGGCGCAGAGGACGGATTGCGTCTACTGCATCGAGGGTTGCTCCTGGCAGAGCTCGACGGTCTTCACCGGGCTGACCCCCGAGACGGACTACACCTTCTATCAGATGAACGAGGTGACGGGGCAGATCAGCAACAAACGGGTTCTGCGCACTCTCCCCAAGAGCCGACTGAACACGATGCATATCGACTTTTCCGATGTATCGCTATCCTATATTCACAAGGTCAAGGGCAATGCCTCGGAGGAGGGCACTGTGACGGTCGTGGATGCGGACGGCAAGGTGCTGTTCGATCAGCTCGCGTTCACCTCCTTTAAGGGACGTGGCAACGCAAGCTGGAATATGTCCGGGGACAAGAAATCCTACAATGTCAAGCTGGATAAGAAAACGGAGCTGATCAAGGGCGCGGGCAAGGCAAAAAGCTGGACGTTGCTTGCCAACAATGTCAATTTTGACGGCAAGCAGACCGATCGCACGGGGTTGTCCAATATGGTCGCGCAGACACTGTACCGTGAAATGGGCGGCGCGTCGCCTTTCTCCTTTGAGCCGATCGAGCTGTACATCAACGGCGAAAACCGCGGCGCCTACCTATTGATCGAAAAGCCGCAGATCAACGAGTTCCGCGTCAATATCAACGAGGCGGATATGACCGAGGGGGAGACGCTTCGCACGGTCGATGCCGATACCCCGGACAAGACCCCTGCCGAGCAGGCGATCCTTGATACCGGCATCCGTTCCTTCCGCTACACGACCGATTCGGTCGCGGAGAATGGCGGCGGATTCCTCATCGAATGGGATTCCCGCTATAACGACGGCGCTGGTGAGCCGAGCTGGTTTGTCACCAGTCACGGCGCGCAGGGCGTGCTGAATACGCCGGAGTTTGCGACGATCGAGCAAATGGCAGAGATCACCGCGTTCATCCAGGACGCAGAGGACGCACTGTATTCCGAGACCGGCTATAACGCCAAGGGCAAGCACTATACCGACTATTTTGATCTCGAAAGTCAGGCGCGCAAGCTCCTGCTGGATTGCTTCACTGCCCAGCGTGATATTCTCAAGACCAGTTGCTATATGTACATCGACGGCAACGACGACGGTCTGGTCGGCAAGCTGATGGCAGGCCCGGCGTGGGACTATGACTATGAATTACTTGGCGACAAAACGCTGTATCACTATGTCGATTCCGAGAAGACGCTCGGCGCGCGGATGTGGACCGAGGAGTTTTTTGCCAAGGGCGATTTCGTGGATGCGATGTATGATGTCAACGAGAGCGTGTTCAAGGAATCACTCGCGGATATGAACGAGAGGGAAATCTATACACTCAGCGATCCGATCCGCGCTTCGCAGGTGCGCAACGGCATCCTGTGGGGCATCAACGGCGATGAGTGGCTGGATAGCTATATCAGCCGCTTTGCCACGCGCGTCAACACCTGGAATAATACCGTGTGGGTGCCGACCCGGCTGATGGGCGTCACCGCCGCCCGTACAGGCGCAACGCTGACCGCTACCGTCAACGGCGTGGCGGCGAGCTATCAGTGGTATAAGCTCGATCCCGCCGATCCGACTAAGGCGACCGCGATCGGCGGCGCAACGGCGGCGACCTACACCATCACCGAGCCGGGCACCTTCTATGTCAAGGTGACGGGCGATCCGCTGGGCAAAAACTGCGGCAAGACCGCCGCCGGCGATGTCGCGGGCAGTGTGATGGTCAGTAATCCCGTCGAGGTGCAGGGCTTGCTCCCCGCGCCGAAGCTGGTTTCGGTCGCGGATACGGTGGTCGTGCTGGAGGAGCAGGCGGGCTACGAGTACGCCGTGAACGGCGGTGCGTGGCAGTCCTCACCAAGCTTTGACGGTTTGACACCGGACACCGAATACGTCTTTACCGTCAAGGAGACCGCCACCGGCAAGACGAGCGACTGGCTCACGGTGAGGACGCTCGCGCAGAGCGGGCTCAAGAGCTTGAGCATCGTTATTTCCGATGTGCCGCTTTCCTACATCCACGAGGTCAAGGGTAACGCCTCCGAGGAGGGCACCGTCACCCTGACCGACGCGTCGGGCAATGTGCTGTTCGATCAACGCGCGTACACATCTTTCAAGGGACGCGGCAATTCGAGCTGGGATTATTCCGGCGACAAGAAATCCTACACTCTCAAGCTGGATAAAAAAGCCGAGCTGATCGACGGCGCCGGCTCTGCCAAAAGCTGGGTGCTGGTAAGCCACGATATGGATTTCGGCGGATATTACACCGACCGTACCGGACTGTGCAATATGGTGATGCAGACATTGTACCGCGATATGGGCGGTGCGTCGCCGATGGCGTTTGAGCCGGTTGAGCTGTATATCAACGGCGAGGCTCGTGGACTGTATCTGTTGATCGAAAAGATACAGATCGACAAGGAGCGGGTCAATATCACCGAAGCCAAAATGACCGATGGCGTGACCACACGCTGGGTGAATGCCGATACGCAGGACAAGACCTCTGCCGAGCAGGCTATCCTGGATTGCGGTATCCGGGAGTTCAAATACTCTCCCGACTCTGTGGAAAAGAGCAAGGGCGGCTTCCTCCTCGAGTGGGATTTCCGCTATGCATCCGAGGCAAGCTGGTTCATCACCCGCCGCGGCGCACAGGCGGTTGTCAGCTCGCCGGAGTATGCGACGCTTGAGCAGATGGCAGAGATCACCGCTTTTGTGCAGGATGCGGAGGACGCGCTGTTCTCCGACACCGGCTATAACGCCAAGGGCAAGCACTACACGGACTATTTTGATATGGAAAGTCTGGCACGCAAGTATCTGCTGGATGCTTTCTCTATGCAGGTGGATATGTTCGCGGCAAGCTGCTATATGTACATCGACGGCGGCGCGGACGGTCTGGTTGGCAAGCTGATGGCAGGCCCGGCGTGGGATTACGATATTGCGGACTTGGATAACGACGGGATGTTTTATGACACCCAAAGCTCCGACGGTGGATTGAAAGCATGGCTCTATCAGCTTTTGACCAAGGCGGATTTCGTCGACGCGATGTACGATGTGAACGAGACCGTGTTTAAGGATCTGCTGGCGGATATGAACGAGAGCGGGCTTGAGGAAATGAGCGATTCGCTCCGTCCTGCCGAGGTGCGCAACGGTCTTTTGTGGGGCATCGACGGCGATGAATGGGTGGATGCCTATATTGCCCGCTTTGCCACCCGAACCAAGAGCTGGAATGAAAAGGTTTGGGTACCGACCCGTTTGCTCGGCGCGACCGCCGTGTGGGATGGCACCGACTTCACTGCCGCAGTCAACGGCACGGCGACGGGCTATCAGTGGTATGAGGTGGACGCGACACGACCGTGGGAAATGGCCGCCGTTCCCGGTGCGACCGCCGCCACCTTTACCCCGATGCACGGTGGGCTGTATCTGGTCAAGGTGACCGGCACGCCGCTCGCCAAAGGCAAAACGGCGGCGGGGGATGTCGCCGGCTCGGTGATGTATACCGCTCCCGCATCGACCAAGGCCGCCGGCCCTGCGGCTCCCACCGCGCCGACCGCCGCCGAGGTGACGGCTTTCTCCGTCACCCTCAATGCAACGGATGGCCACGAATACAGCATCGACGGCGTTGTGTGGCAAACCTCTCCGACCTTTAATACGCTCACGGCGGAAACGGAATACAGCTTCTATCAGCGGATCGCCGAGACCGACACGGCGTTTGCGAGCGCCGCAAGCGAGGCGCTGACGCTGACGACGCCCGTCGCGCCGGCATTTACCGTGACCTTCGCGGGTGAGCATTTCGTCGTGACCACCTATGCGACCCAGGATCTGTCAACGCCGCTTGAGGTCGGCGCGACCTCCGCCATCGCCCGCAACAGCGATACCGGCGATCAGGACAGCACCGGCGACGGACAGGTGAACTTCTCCATCGCGGCGGAAAGCGGCTATCACATTGTCAGCCTGTCTATCACGGAAGGTTCGTCGAACTATAAGAACCTCAAAGAGGTGGATACGGAGAACTTTGTCTACCGCATTACCAAGATCACCGGCGATCTGACCGTGACCGTGACGGTGGAAAAGGATGCGCCGCAGTTTGCCTACGGCGATGTTGACCGCAACGGGAAGGTCGATGCCGATGACTTGACGATGCTCGCCAAATACGTTGCCAAGATCATTGGCTCGCTCGAGCCGGAGGCGGCTCGTGCCGCAGATGTGACCGGCGACGGAAAGGCGGATTCCGAAGACCTGACCAAGATGGCAAAGTATATCGCCAAGATCATCAATGACCTGACGCCGGAGACGGTGCCGACCGATCCGACGCAGCCGACGACGACAACTGCGGCACCGACCACCACGACGGTGGCACCGACGACGACAACCAAGGCGCCGACGACAACCACCAAGGCACCGACCACCACGACCAAAGCACCTACGACGACGACCACTGCACCGTTGGTCATCCGGGATGACCATTGGGTCGAGGTTGGCTTCTGATCGTAACTGTTGCGGAGTGTCCTATTGGACACTCCGCATCGAAATAAATCCCTGACGGGATTTTCGATATGCCCTACGGGCTCGATATGTTGCTACGCAACTCAATATGCACGGCGGTGCAAGAGGGATTTATTTCATATCGAATTTCTGCGACCGCAGAAATAAATCGAGATTTGCCGATAGGCAAGTTATATCGAGTTTGCCACAGGCAAACATATCGACGAAAATATCTGCCGAATAAAAAACCGACTGACTTTATGTCAGCCGGTTTTTTGCTTGTAACAGCGCACTTACTCACCACATAATGGCGTCAGCGTTTCAAAACTGCCCTGCATCCCCAAATAGTGTATTTTGCGCGAAGAACAAGGAAAA
>CALDHV010000107.1 GCA_937902305.1 uncultured Clostridia bacterium | reverse complement strand
AGCTGTCCCTGCCGTAGTTTTCGTAAACATCAATTTCCTCTGTTACGGTATGCTTGATGCCATCGCAGGACAGCCAAACGGATGAACACGCGCCGTTTGCCGTTGCCATCTTCATCCGCACCTCCAATATGCCATATTGGAAGTTCATTTTGTCCCGGGTGGTCAGCCGTACGGCGGAATAGCCGTATGGCTCTTTCTTTGTCACCTCGAACAACATACCGTTCTCTGTCCAGTAGTTTTCGCGCCAAATACCGGGACGGCGTTGCTCGTCGTAGGCGATGACCTCATTGCCATCGGCGTCGGTGGTCTTTTTCAGTACCGTCGGGCCTTTTGTCGTGTCAGAGGATATTGTCCAATGCGCCTTGACCTCCTGTTCTGTCGTATAGTCAAAATCCTCATTAAATGTCAAGTCGTATCCGCCGGACAAGCCGTAGGAGCCGGAGGCATAATTCCCGTCCAGCCTGAAATCGGCGGCAAGCTTATTATTCTGACCGAAAGCGCCGATCAGCTCCTGTGTTGCGATGTTGGCGGCATAGGTTGAGCCGCCGTTGACGATCAATGTATGATCGGAGAGATAAACGCGGTAGGCGGCATAGTCGCACTTTTCCAAACCGTTGCCGTCCTCAACGCGTTCGGTCATCGGCCCGATCTGTATTTCGTATTCTGTCTTGTTCACATCCGTCTCGACGGGGATCTCGTAGCCGGTCTCCCGGATGATGAACTGGCGCAGATCCTCCGCGGCGCTGACCGCCCAGTAGGAGGGGTATTTCTCCGTGCGGATGACATATTTTCCCACCGATGTGCCGTCGATTTTCAGCTCGGTTTTCCTTTCGCGGAATATCACGCGGTAATTCGAGGGAATGCCGTCTTTGCAATCGGCCGTAAACCGCTCGACGGCGGCTTGCAGACCCGTCAGGTTTTTGCCGACGATGACCACCTTTTTTCCATCCATACGGATGATATAATCGGAAAAATTGTTTTCCCGCGCGGTCAGTATCTCATCATAGGCTTTTTGAGACTGGGGGCGATCGCATACGCCGAGCAGGATCTCATAATCGTCCTCATCCTGCTTGATCATATCGTTTTTGACCGGGATTTCGGCTTTGCAGGATGCCGAAATCGTCTCGGACAATGCCACCGCCATACGGCATACCGTTTGATCGGCATCATTCGAGCGCACAATGGTAAATTGTGACGCACCGTCTACCGCAAAGGGTATCACCGTGCTTTTACCGCACCCGCCGAAGGATAAAAACAGCATAGTAGACGTCAACAGAAAGAGAAAGAAAAACCGCCTTTTCATACAAAAGCCCCCCTATAGAGCTATTATAATGAAAAGACGGTGTAAATCCTATTGCAAAAGGAACTTACATTAAATTGTCATATTGCAAAAATGTTCATTTGGCTTTGAAACTGTCCTTGAGCGATACCGAACGGTTGAAAACGAGATGTCCGGGGCGGCTGTCTTTGTTGTCCACGCAGAAGTATCCGAGCCGCATAAACTGGAAGCCCGCCGGTGCCGTTGCCTTCGCCAGACTTTGTTCCAGCTTGCAACCTGTCAGCGTTTCGAGTGAGGCGGGGTTGAGGCAGGTGAGAAAATCCTTGTCACCGGCATCGGGGTCGGGGTCGGCGAACAGATTGTCATACAGTCGTACCTCGGCATCGACCGCCGTTGCGGCATCGACCCAATGGATCGTGCTCTTGACCTTGCGTCCGTCGGCGGTATTGCCGCCCTTGCTGTCCGGGTCGTATTCCGCCAGCACCTCGGTGACGACGCCGTTTTCATCCTTGACGCATCCGGTGCAACGGATGACATAGGCGGATTTGAGTCGTACCTCGTTGCCGGGGAACATACGGAAATATCCCTTGATCGGCTCCTCCATAAAATCGTCTGATTCGATATACAGATGCTTGGAGAATGTGACCTCGCGCGATCCGTCCTCAGGCTTTGCAGGGTTGTTTTCGACGGTAAAAATGTCCCTGCCGTCCTCCGGGTAGTTGGTAATGGTCAGCTTGACCGGGCGAAGCACCGCCATCACACGACGGGCGTTTTCGTTGAGGTCTTCCCGCAGGCAAGCCTCCAACAGCGCCACCTCAACGGTATTCGGTACCTTGGCAACGCCGATCTTTTCGCAGAAGGTGCGTACGGAGGCGGGGGTATATCCGCGGCGACGCAGTCCGCACAGCGTCGGCATACGCGGGTCATCCCAGCCGGAAACATAGCCCTCCTCAACCAGCTTGCGGAGCTTGCGCTTGGACATGACGGTGTAGTTGATGCCGAGACGCGCAAACTCGATCTGGCGGGGATTGGCGTCGATGGAAAC
>CALDHV010000106.1 GCA_937902305.1 uncultured Clostridia bacterium | reverse complement strand
ACGCAGCTTTTAACGAGCTGTAATAGCCATTGCCGAGATTACCATCGATCTCAGCCACCACAGCACTGCCATCTGCGTCCTTCGTTACCAACGCCACCGCGCCACCCGGTGCGTCAAAAAACTCTTTTTTCTCATTATCTCTGTTACCGGTACATCCTAAAGCAGTGTTGATTCCGATTATGTTGATTTTATTATCCCATTCTACTGTATACACACTGGCAGGACTCAATACTCGCGCATCGTTTACTTCTTCGGCATAAAACTCCTGAACAAATTCATTATACTCCGAAAAGGCAGGGATAAGTGTCTCATCCATGTGCGATTTGTAAGCTTCAATGTCTCCATTCATGATTTGTGTTTTTATATCTTTTATCACTGATCCTCTATACGAGGGATTTGATATATTAACATCATGATTCCCAGGAACAAAAAAGACATTCTTTTTGGGGATATTGAACAATTTGGTAAATCTTTCGAGCCAGTCTTTAGCGTCAGAAAAACTAACGTTATGCTTATGATGTCTAAAATCGCCGGTAACAACTAAGAAGTTAGTATTATATTTACCTAAAAGTTGGTTTTGGATTGCTGCCTCTTGATTAAACCAAGCCGTATTTTTTTTGATATGTAAATCCGAAACATGGAACCAATTGATGAAGTTCATTAGCATATTCCTCTCATTTTTTACATTTCCTTTGATATAGTATACCATATATTCCTTGAGGAGTCAATTACCGTCAGGAGTTTCGGGTATAAGACAAAAAACGATATAAATCGCACTGTTACAGTATTTTTCGCTTTCTTCCGATAACCATTCAGGAAATATGGAGAAAAATTGATTTTCCCTCTTGACGAACCAAAAGAGAGTGATTTTATTTATGATTTCAAAAGAATTGGTAAAAAAGACGGCTGTTCTCGGAGAACACATAAATATAGCCCTCCGGTCACACGTATCGGAGGGTTTGCATCTTAATATGACATTATGCTTTTTATACACATCAGGCACTTTCAGGAGCAGATCATTGATCTCGTTATCGGCTTTCCATCTTGTTTGAGTCGGAGCTGATGTTCGTTCAGAATGTTGATAAGCACCCGCATTCCAAAGTTTGTCAGTGAGGCGATCAATGATGCTATTCAGCATCTTGTGCGCTTGCAGGTCGAAATCATGTAGGTGTTCATTTATATAGTTTGTCAGAAATGTGGAATAGGTCACACGCCGATGTGCTTTTAGATAGGCAAGGTGCAATTACCATACTTTTCAATCGAATAATGTGTCTGCTCTAGAATGGCTAATTCGGGTAATAAAAGAACATCCTTTTCGTAATATTTGATTTCTTCCATTTTCGTTTTTTCTTATGCATTGCCAGATTTTCTTTGTTTCATAAGGCTTTTATGGATATGTATATTCGCTCTGAAATAATGGTTGAATCAAATCCGATATTAACATTTGTACCAACGAAAATCCCTGAAAACGGCAAGTAATTAGAGGTCTTTAGCACAGTTTGTTGCATTGGCTTTTCTCTGTCAATTTCTTTTCCATACACCATTTATACACCAATTCGGCGTGGGGATGTATGGAAGTGCATAGTGATTTATTATTTTCGTAATCCCGAAAACCCTTGTGCCATAAGGATTTATCGGGATTTTTCGGATTTGTGAGGAGATATGAAATTCGGTATGCGAATTACTATACCTAATTTCATAATTCACACCCACTCAAAAGCCGTCGAAGCGCGGCTTTTCCTTTCCTAATTGTATTTTTACACAAGCTCGTACCCGCAACCGTCTGTGGGGGCATTAAGCAAAATGATCCTTGCCATATTTTTCAAAATAATACGATACACTTCTTCGCGCCACATCAATCAGCACCGTTTTCATTTCTTCCGCCGTCCAGGGCGCTTCCCGGAAATAATAACTGCCTCGATTAAATATGCCGTCCGGCCCTTCGTTCACCGTGTGATCGGCATTGATCTCGCCGAACAGCGCTATTGTATGTACCCTATCCAAGATGGAGGAGCCATCCGCAAAATCGCACCCATCCCCGAAGCAAACAAATGGAAAGATACCTTCATTCATCATATAGGATCTGAAACCGATTACATTTTTGCCCAGTCTTTCCACGGCATTGCCAAGTGACTGTTTCCCTTTCCCCTCGGCAGCTCTGGCGTCGTTGGTGCCTTGGTTTTTGACCTCAGCTATCAAAATAGGATATTCATTCCCGGCTTTGTCAACAAGA
Source organism: uncultured Clostridia bacterium (assembly GCA_937902305.1). Lineage (GTDB taxonomy): Bacteria > Bacillota > Clostridia > Oscillospirales > Acutalibacteraceae > UBA5905. The sequence goes on along the minus strand of CALDHV010000106.1, from coordinate 2,679 downwards.
AAAGCCATACCGCCATCCGGAGTGACAAACGAAGCTGCATTTGCCGGCTCCGCAAACGACACGCTCGGGTATTTTTTCTTCAATGAAGCGATCATATCAACCAAGTATATTCTTTTCTTCCACCGAACATCAATATGAAACTCCTCCGCTATCTGCGGGAGGATCGCCTTGATAACCGCCACGCATTGTTTATCCTCGCGCTTGGACTTTGTGTTGATAACCGTATTTTCCCGTTGCGCCCGTAATTGTTCCTTACTTGACACAAGTTCCCCCTCATTTCTTTTTCACCAAATACAGATATTCCTTGATATGCAAATCCCTGCCGTTCAAGTTCCGGCAACCGCGAAAGGTGTTGTAGTCTTTATCCCACACCCGTACCTCACCCAGCTGTGACAGCAATTCCAGCATCTCGTCTTTTTGGATAAACCCGTCATTGCTAAAGGAGATCAGCAAATATCGCGCGTTCAAGTCAGAGCATAGACGCCGCACGCTTTCCTTGGCAGTTGCTTTCTTATTGTACTGCGATTTATGCCAATCGACGGGGATGCCGGATACCCGGCTTACCGCAGTCGGGCGGCAATAGTTGTTGATCAGGTTCAGCATGAAATAGTTCGAGCCGTACGGATGTTGATTGTACGGCGGATCAATATACGCCAAATCGACCTGCGGCAGAGCGACGGCAAGGCGGTTGGCATCCTCTTTATGTATCTGCACACGACAGGAAAAGCGGCTGAATATCGGCATTTTCAGCTCGATGTCTCCGAGAATACGAGTAAGCGCATTGCGCCCATCGCCGCCGAACTGCCCTATTCCCGTTTGCGAGTTTTTGTAAAACCCCTTAAACACGCCGCTCGTATTGTTGTGAACGGAGGCTTCATACAGCAAGGGGGCAAGCAGATACACCCGATACGGCTCCGGGACTTCCTCGATCAATTGCCGCGCGGTATCAATATATCGCGCGTTCCTCGTAGTAAAGAAAGCGCGCTCTCCCGGCTGGATGTCTTGGTCGTCCGCGGGGCTATACATTTGCGCGATAAATCCATCGCGTAACGGATCATTATCCAATTTGCTCTTGATGACCGTGTAGTAGTTTTCCAGTTGGCAAATATCGACATCCTCGGCATTCGCCAAATAGCAACGATTGATGCTTTCGCAATAATCCTCCAAATCATTGACGTATAACGTATCGGCATATTGTTTCATATAGCGCGACACCACGCCGGAGCCGGAGAATACATCGGCGATGTCCAATTTTGCTTTATCCAGCTCTGTCCTGACTTCTTCCACAGCGGCTCCGATAAAAGAGAGCAAGGCTCTCTTATTGCCGAGGTAGGTTATGATCTGGTCTGAAAGATATTCCGGTTTTTCCGACAATGCGCCGCCTTGAAAGAAATACACCCGAACATCCCTCCCCTTCAGCCGATAATAATACGCATTGCCCGGGTCACTGCCCGTCGGCATTCCGTCCGCAACATTTTTTGTATTTCAGCCCACTCCCACAGGGGCAGGGATCGTTGCGCCCGACCTTTTGGGACGCGGTTTTCCGCACCGGCTGTTTTTTCTCACTGCCGTCGCCGGAGCCGGACGATCCGGTGATCTTGGCGACCTGCTTGCGCTCCGGCTCGCGGTCGGTGCGAAGCTGTACCGTCAAAATCGACCGCGCGGTATCCTCGCGGATCGCGGCGACCATCTGCTCAAACATCTCAAAGCCCTCATTGCGGTACACCACGACCGGATCGTACTGACCGATCGCCCGCAGGTGGATGCCGCGGCGCAATTCGTCCATATTGTCGATGTGATCCATCCAGTAGCGATCGACCGTCTGCAACAGCACCACGCGCTCGATCTCCCGCATCAGCTCGCCGTACTGACGCTCCTTGGCGTCGTATATCTTCATCGCGCGGTCGGTAAGCTCGGCAATGATGTCGTCCCGCTCCGCGTCCTCCAACTGCTGAGGCGTATAGCGGAAATCGTCATCGGTCATCAGCCAGCCGCGGTAATAGCTCCGCAGACCGTCCATATTCCAGTTGAGGTGGTCGTCATTATCCGACGTATACTGTGCGACATTGGCGCGGATGGAATCCTCCACCATCTTGACCACGCTGTCGTGGACATTGCCGTCCGCCAGCACCGTATCGCGCTGACCGTAGATGACCTCGCGCTGTTTATTCATCACATCGTCATATTTCAGCACGTCGCGGCGGATGCCGAAGTTGCGCTCCTCCACACGGCGCTGGGCGCCCTCGATGGTGTTGGAAAGGAAACGGTTTTCGATCGGGGTGTTTTCGTCCAGACCGAGCGTTTCCATCAGTGAATCAATGCGGTCGCCGCCGAACAGACGCATCAGATCATCCTCCAGCGACAGGTAAAACCGGCTGGCACCGGGATCGCCCTGACGACCGGAACGTCCGCGAAGCTGATTGTCGATGCGGCGGGATTCGTGCCGCTCGGTACCGATGATGAAAAGACCGCCCGCGTTTTTCGTGAGCTCCCCCTGTTTCTCCGTCAGCACCGTACCCGCTTCACCGCTTACGGAAAGCGCAACGTCATCCGCGGCATTTTTGCCCGTGTTAAGCTGCATCCCTTCTCCGACGGCGTGGTACTGCCGCACGAAGAAACGCTCTCGAAGGCGAAGACAGACCGGTTCAACCTCATGAGCGCCTGCTTCACGAATTTCAG
>CALDHV010000105.1 GCA_937902305.1 uncultured Clostridia bacterium | reverse complement strand
CGCTGGCCCCAAGGTGATGGAGCATATCGTCGATTGCGTTCTGTCATTTGAGGGCGACCGCCACTCGAGCTATCGCTTACTGCGGTGCGCGAAAAACCGCTACGGCTCCACCAACGAGATCGGTGTTTTCGAGATGGGAGACAAAGGTCTCATCGAGGTGGAAAACCCATCGCAGATGTTGCTTGCCGGACGTCCGCTGAATGTCAGCGGTGCGTGCGTTGCCTGCACGGTCGAGGGCACGCGTCCGATGCTTGCGGAGGTGCAGGGATTGGTTTCACCAACCGGGTTCGGCAATCCGCGGCGAATGTCCACCGGCTTCGATTATAACCGCCTATCTATGCTATTGGCGGTGCTGGAAAAACGGGCAGGATATTTCTTTTCCAATCTCGATACTTACATCAATGTCGTCGGAGGTCTGTGGCTGGACGAGCCGGCAGTCGATCTGCCGGTCGCGCTGGCGCTCATATCCGCGCTCAAGGATACGGTGATACCTGCCGGTAATATCGCGTTCGGTGAAATCGGGCTGACGGGGGAGATACGTTCGGTCTCCAATGCCGATCTGCGGATCGCCGAAGCGAAAAGGCTTGGATTTAAGCGTATCATCATCCCGTATCATAATATGAAATCGCTTATCAAGCCCGACGGCATTACTGTCATCGGAGTGAAAAACGTACGCGAAGCCTATGAGGCTATGCAGGAGGAGTGATGCCGTCGATGATCGAAAAGCTTAAAGAGGACAAGCTCGTTTTGGTGATGGCGTTTATTCTGACCGCCGGTGTTTTCTTTCTGCTCGGGATGTTTGTTCCGTCTCCGTTTACCGCAACCGTGCCGCCTCAAGCCTTGCAGACAGCGGTTCCTACCACGCCGACTGTGCCGATGGTAACGACAGCCGTTTCTGCCACAACCGGAACGACGGTCGCTATGTCCGAAACCGATCCATTGACCGCAGTAGAAACATCGAACGTCGTTGTACCGACACAAGCTGCTCCCATAACGCCGAACGGCAAAATATCGCTCAATCACGCGACCAAGGAGCAGTTAATGACCATCAACGGCATTGGAAATGCGTTTGCACAACGCATTATCGACTATCGCGAGGCGCACGGCGGCTTCCGCAGTATTGAAGAATTGCGCGAGGTGGACGGTATCGGGGAGAAACGGTTCGCCTCCTGGTCGCCGTATTTTATAATTGATTGAATTTTAGCCGAAAACTATTGCTTTTTTTATGTGAATATGTCATAATAAAATATATCTCTCCTCGGAGGTCAAAAAATGTCGGTAAATGTGATGCTTTTCGGACAGCTGGACGACGGTCGGGCAGTCCGTCGCTATACACTTGTGAATGGTGTTGGCACAGCGGTTTCTGTGTTGGATTACGGTGCCACTCTGCAATCCTTTATCTTTGATAATAAGGATATTTTGCTCGGCTATGAGACGGTGGAGGATTATGTCACCGCCAACGGCTCTTACATCGGTGCAACAGTCGGTCGCTATGCAAACCGTATGTCAAACGGGCGTTTCACTCTTAACGGCAAGGATATTCAGCTTGCCTGTAATGAGGAAAACCGCCATGGTCATCTGCATGGCGGTAATGTCGGATTTGATAAAAAGATGTGGGATGTCGCCGTTCTTGATGAGGGAGACGAGCCCTCTGTTCGTTTTTCGCTTGTCAGCCCCGACGGAGAGGAAAATTATCCCGGCACGCTGAATGTCAGCGTCACCTTTTCGCTATCGGCGGATAATGCGCTGTCGCTTGCGTACGAGGCGACCACCGACAAGGACACGGTGCTCAACCTGACCAATCACAGTTATTTCAACCTCAACGGCTGTGACGGCGGCGCTGTTACCGATACACTAATGCAGATCAACGCCGATACGATCACGCCGGTTGATGATGTGCTGATCCCCACCGGGGATTATATGCCGGTTGAGGGCACACCGCTTGATTTCCGCCGTGCAAAGCCGATCGGTGATGGTATCGGCGGTAAGCACCCGCAGGTCGCCATTGCGGGCGGCATTGACCACAATTTCGTTCTGTCTAAAACAAGACCCGCCGGGTTGCTCACGGCGATCAAAGCGAAAAGCCCGAAAACCGGTATTCGCATTGTATGCGAGACCGATCTGCCCGGCGTGCAAGTCTATACCGCCAATTTCCTTGATGAAAGCTACGGCAAGATGGGAAAAACGTGGGGACAATATGACGGATTTTGTATGGAAACGCAGTTTTTCCCGGATTCGCCCAATCACCCGCAGTTCCCCTCCACGGTATTGCACGCGAATGAAACCTATCATTCGCTGACCCGCTTCACGGTCGATAAAAAGCCGCTGTAAACGAGGTGTCGCTATGCGTGTGATTACCGGCTCGGCGCGTGGACGCCGATTGGAAACATTGCCGGGGGATGCGACCCGCCCCACGGCGGATAAGGTCAAGGAGGGCTTATTCTCCGCGATACAGTTCGAGATCGAGGGGCGCCATGTTTTGGATCTGTTTGCCGGCTCAGGTCAGCTCGGCATCGAGGCATTGAGCCGTGGCGCGGCGGACTGCGTATTCGTTGACCGCAATACCGATGCGGTGCAGATCATTAAGAAAAATCTGCAAAGCACAGGTCTGTATGCACAATCGCAGGTCGTTGGCACCGATGCACTGTCGTATATCATCCGTCCGGGCACCAAGTTTGATTTGGTATTTTTAGACCCCCCATACGCCTCCGGGTTATTAGAACAATCCCTGCGTGGCGTTGTGCCGTTGGTCAATCCCGGTGGCGTCATAATATGCGAAAGCGATCGCGACGGCGTTTTGCCGGATGTGGTCGGATCATTTCGGTTAGACCGCGTACGGCGCTATGGACGCGTCAACATTTGGATCTACCGTATGGCAGAGGAGGCAGAGGTATGACAACGGCTATTTGTCCGGGTAGCTTTGACCCGGTCACACTTGGTCATATGGACATCATTCGCCGCGCCTCTCATTTGTTTGACCGCGTGATCGTCGTAGTGATGCCAAATCAAACCAAATCGCCGCTTTTTTCGCAGGTGGAGCGAATTGAATTACTCAATCGGGCAATTCAAGATGAGGGCTTACCCAATGTCGCGGTGGATTGTTACGACGGATTGCTCGCGGATTATGTTTCGATGCGGCAGGCGGATGCGATCGTCAAGGGCTTGCGCGCGATGTCGGATTTTGAGTACGAGTTCCAGATGGCGCTGACCAACCGCCGCCTCAATCCGCGTGCCGAAACCGTTTTTTTGACTACCACTGCGGAGCATATGTATCTGTCCTCCAGTTTGGTCAAGCAGGTTGCCAATTACGGTGGCGATATTTCCGATTTTGTTCCGGCGTGTATCATTCCGGATATAAATAGAAAATACAGAAAGGCAGGAAAATGAGTTATGAGCAAATCTATTGATGAAATACTTGAGCAATTTGACGACATTCTGGATGCGGCGTGGGCCATGCCGCTTTCCGGCGGTAAGGTCGTGGTAGACGCCGAGAAAATGCGTGTTTTGTTGGATGAGATCCGTCAGAACTTGCCGAGCGAGGTGCGGCAGGCAAAGGCGATCGTAAATGACCGCACCGAGATCGTTTCCAGTGCCAAGCAGGAGGCGGAAAGCATCATCCGTGCCGCCGAGGAGCGCCGTAACCAGATCTTGTCACACGACGAGATCGTCGTTCAGGCGCAGGAACGCGCCAACGAGATCCAATCCCAGGCGCAAAAGCGTGTACACGATATGCGTAAGTCGGTGCAGGAGTTCTCCGAGGATGTTCTGCGCCGTACCGAAGAAACGCTGACCCAGCAGATCAATCAGGTGCGCCAGACGCGCCTTGCTTTGCGCTCCGGCGCCAATAAGAATGGCGGCAATAACGAATAATGCCGATGTTCGGATAATAAAAAAGCCTGTTTCTGTCAAGAAACGGGCTTTTTCTTTGCAACGATCCGATTGTAAATATAATATCCAAGGGCGCTGATGACAATGGTGACGGCATAGACGATGGCGGCAGTCAGATAATTCTCTTTTCCGAGCAGATGCCCCGATACGGTCGAGGAAACGACCGATGGGATACGGGCGATCAACGTGATGATAAGAAACTCCGACAGCCGTATTTTGGTCAGTCCGGCAAAATAGGTCAGCAGGTCTTTTGGCGTGCCGGGTATGAGAAAGAGTAAGAATATCGTCCGTTTCAGCTTCTTTTCGCTGTTGATAAAACGCAAACTGTCGATCTTTTCCCGCGGAATAAAAGCCTCAACCAGCGAAACGCCCGCCTTTTTGGTCAATAGAAAGATGACGGACGAGGATACTGCAACTCCGGCAAGGCATATCAAGCCGCCTTCCAAGGCACCGTAGGCGTATCCGGCACCCAGCTCGATCACCTCTCCGGGGATCAAGGCGATGATGACTTGCACACATTGCAGTAAAAACAGTATGATGCGTCCTTTCCATCCGAATGCCCTGAGATAGGCCCGGAACTCCTCTGCCGAGCGCAAATACGGCGCGAAAACGCGGGTGAACAACAAGGTCAACGCAATAATGACCCCGGCAAAAGCAAGCAGGGAAAGGATGCTGACCAGCCGTCGCTTTTTCACATAATTTTTATCATCTTTCTTCATTCGATCACCTTGACAGAGAAGAACACACCCGTTTGTATTGCAAGCGGGTGTGTTTCATTTTTTATTTATCGCTCAGTGCTTTTTCCAGCCAAATACTGCCAATATCCATTGCGTTATACAAGCCGATTTTTTCGCTTGTTTTGACGATCCGTTCCATCATATTGACATCGGGATCGGTCGATACAAGCTGAACCTGAATCTTTTCCGCCATTTTCATATCATTTTCATCCTTGGTGGAAAGGATCTGCAGCATAACTACATAATCATCCGACATATTTCCGTAATACAGCATATTGCCGGAACGAACCAAAGGACGCCCCTTGTACATAAGAAAAGGGGAAGCATTCTGTTCGGACATGGAAATCCTCCTTAATTATTGAGATAGGAACTGACCAGAGCACGCATCAATTCATCCCGATCCAGCTTGCGGATCAGCGCCCGTGCGTTATTGTGCGTGGTAATGTAGGTGGGGTCTTCCGACAACAGGTATCCGACAAGCTGATTGATGGGATTATACCCCTTTTCCCGCAAAGCGTCGTATACGGTTGTCAGTATGACCTTCATCGCCTGTTCATTGTCATCACCGAGCGAAAATGTCATTGTTTTGTCCTGCATGGTTTGTTCCTCCTTCCGAAAAATCCACTGTTTCTATCATTATAACGCATTATTTTCCTTTTGGCAAGGATTATGTGCGAAGAATACAGCCATTTTCCTTTAATTGTGCAAATATTTTGTCCATAACGGGGTTTATATCATCGTCGGACAGCGTGCGCTCCGGCAAACGGAACTTAAGACTGTATGCAACACTCTTCTTGCCGGAGAGGATCTGCGCGCCGCGATAGACATCGAACAGATCGACCGATTCCAGCATATTGCCGCCGGCGTGACGGATGATCTTTTCGATTTGTGCCGCCGGCATATTGTCGTCGCACAAAAGCGCCAGGTCGCGCTCGACCGCTGGGAAGCGGGGGAGAGCTTTATACACTACCTTCGGCGTTTCAATGGCGTACAAGGCGGAAAGATCCAACTGGGCAACATACAAGCGTATCGGCATATCATATTCGGCGGCGACGTCCGGATGCACCTCGCCGCAAACGCCGATCTTTACATCACCGACGGTTATCTGCGCCTGCCGACCGGGGTGCAACCACACCTCATTGGATGCGGAAAACTCCGCCCGGATGCGGAAAGAATCGAATACGCTTTCCAAAACGCCTTTCAAGGTGAAGAAATCCTCTTTTTCTCCGTACAGACCGAGGCATACCGCCGGGATTTCATCCGGCTGTTCGGTCAGCGGCAGAGAGTGGGGGACAAAGAGCTTTCCGACCTCAAAGAAACGACCTGCGGCGATCTTTCGGCTGTAGTTGGTCGCCAAAACCGTCAGCATACTGGTCACAAGCTGGGTGCGCATCGTCGAGAACTCCTCGCCAAGCGGGTTGAGCAGGGTCACGGCGTTGCGCCGCGGGTCGTCCTGCGGCAAATGGAGGGTATCGACCGCTTTGGAGCTGATAAAGGAATAAGTGGAGATCTCCCGCATTTCCCGGGCGATCAAGACCTGCTTGAGGTGATCGCTTTTGATGCGCTCCGGCAGTTTTTTGCCACGCACAACATCGCCCTTGATCGGCGTTCCGATGATATGCTCACAGCCATAGATGCGCATAACCTCCTCGGCAAGATCCGCCGAACCCTCAATATCATCGCGGTGGGACGGGATGTGGCAGGTGAGAATGCCGTCGGCAATAGTCGTTTCTATCTGCAAAAGATTAAGGATCTTGACGATCTTCTCATACGGCACCTCAATGCCCAGCAGGGCATTGATCTTGTCAGCCGGCACCTTCAGCACGCGCGGTGCGGGCAAGCCCTCATTGAGGTCGATGCCTCCGTCCACAATATCGCCCGCGTCCAGCTCTTCAATGAGCTGTAAGGCGCGATTCATAGCATATTCGACACCGATGACATCGACACCGCGCTCGTAGCGCGCACTCGACTCGGTACGCATACCGAGGGCACGGGTGGTACGGCGTACAGTATCGCGGCGGAACTTGGCACATTCAAAGAACAGGTCTTTGGTATCCTCCTTGATCTCGCTGTTTAAGCCGCCCATAATACCGGCAAGGCAAGACGGCCCCTCGGCATCGGCGATGACCAGCATTTCATCGGTCAGCGTGTGCTCTTTGCCGTCCAAGGTAGTGATGGCTTCGCCGTTTTTCGCACGTCGGACAATGATCTGCTGACCGCGTATATCCCGCAGGTCAAATGCGTGCATCGGATGCCCGGTTTCAAGCAGAACGTAATTGGTGATGTCCACGATATTGTTGATGGGTCGCATTCCGGCGGCTTTCAGGCACCGCTTCATCCAGTCGGGGGAGTCCTTGATGCGCAGATTGCGCACGACCCGTCCCATATATCGCGGGCAGAGGTCAAAATCGTCCACACGCGCGCGGATATAGTTGCCGATGTCGTCCCCGGCGGTTTTATACTGCGGGATTGGCTCACGTATCTTCTTGCCGAGCGCGACCGCCGCTTCACGCGCAACGCCCAGCACGCAGTTGCAGTCAGGACGGTTGGCGGTGATCTTGAAGTCGATGATATAGTCATTAAGCTCCAGCACATCCCGCATATCGGTGCCGACCGGGTGGGTGTCATCGAGAATCAAAATGCCGTAGACCTCACAGCCGGGATAATCGCCCGCTTTCAGTCCCAGCTCCTCGCCGGAGCAAAGCATACCGTTGGAGGGCAGACCGCGCAGTTTGCCCTTGGTGATATGCGTACCGTCCGGCAGATAGGAATTATGCAGAGCGGCGGGGACATACGCCCCCTCAAACACATTCTGCGCGCCGGTGATGATTTGGATCGGCTCGCCCTGACCGACATCGACCTGGCAGATCTGAAGATGATCGGAATCGGGATGCTTTTCGAGCTTTACGATCTTTCCGACTACGACATTTTTGAGTGTTTCGGAGAGATCGACAATGCTTTCGACCTCAAATCCACTGCGAATCATACGGTCGCACAATACCTCGACCGGCTGGTCGATGTCAACATATTGCTTAAGCCAACTCAAGGATATATTCATTTTTCATTCCCTCCTTAACGGTCAAATTGCTCGAGAAAACGCTGATCGTTTTCGAACAGTAGACGAATATCGCTGATTTTATATCGCGTCGTGGTAAGACGATCCAGTCCGATACCGAACGCAAAGCCGGTATATTCCTCCGGGTCGATACCGCCCATTTTCAGCACACGGGGATGCACCATTCCGGCACCGAGTATCTCAATCCAGCCGGAGCCCTTGCAGACGCGGCAACCCTTACCGCCACACTCGGAGCAGGTAACATCCACCTCCACGCTCGGCTCGGTGAACGGGAAGAACGACGGGCGGAAGCGCACCTGCGTTTCCGGGCCGTAGATCTCGCGCGCAAATTGCTCCAGCACGCCTTTGAGGTCGCACATCGTAATGCCCTTGTCGATGACCAAGCCCTCAATTTGATGGAAAACAGGGGAGTGGGTCGCATCCACCTCATCGGCGCGATAAACGCGACCGGGGCAAATGATGCGGATCGGCGGCTTGCGGTTTTCCATCGTGCGCGCCTGCGCCGCGGAGGTCTGTGTACGCAGGAGCAGATTATCTGCCAGATAGAAGGTATCCTGCATATCCCGTGCGGGGTGATCCTCCGGCACGTTGAGCGCCTGAAAATTATAATAATCCGTTTCCACCTCCGGGCCGTCCACGACATCAAAGCCCATCGACTGGAAAATGTCAATAAGGTCATTCAGCACAACATTGAGGGGATGCAGACCGCCGCTTTTTTCACGCTTGCCAGGCATTGTGACATCAATTTTCTCGGCATCCAGCTTTTTTCCTTGCAGATCTGCCTGTATCTGTGCCGATTTTGCCTCGATGGCGCTATCCAGCTCCTCGCGCAGGCGGTTAACGAGCTGTCCCATTTTCGGGCGTTCCTCCGCCGGCAATGCGCCCATTCCGCGCAAAAGTGCCGTGACCTCGCCCTTTTTGCCCATCAATCGGACACGGAACTCCTCCAGATCCTTGGGGGCATCCAGCTTTTGTAATTCGGCTAATGCACTTTGCTTGAGTTGTTCGATTTTTTCTTTCAAAATATATCATCCTTTCTGCTGTTGCAAAAAAAGAAAAAGCCCATCCCATCATCAGGGACGAAGCTTACACTCCGCGGTACCACCCATATTTTTGCAAAAGCAAACACTTTTGTGACCGCTAACGGGGTCTGCCGGGATACGCCTACTGCGGCAGAAAGCCGGTTGAGCGCACCTGCTCACAGGGGAACTTCGGTTTGCGGTACGGTGAACGACTTACAGCCGGGGGTCGTTCTCTCTGAATACCGGACAGGACAAACGTACTTTCCTGATCAGTGCATTTGTTTTATTATACCATTATTTTAATAAAAAGCAAGTATTTTTTGCGATATTGTGGCGATAATGGGTTGAAAGTTTGAAAAACATTTGATATAATGATAAAAAATTAAATGGGGAGATTTGTCGATGAAAGTAACCTTGATTGCTTACACACCGGACCCCGAAAAGGTGATCGCTTCTTCAGCGAAGCTTTGCTATTCCGCTGCAACGATCGACAGCGTTATGGACGGTTTGACCGATGAAAAGACCGCTTCTTTCGTGGATATGCTGGCAGAAATCGGTCACGAAAGCCCGATTGAGCACGCCTCCTTTACATTTGGCATTGAGGGGGTTTCCCGCTCTCTGCTTGCACAGTTGACCCGTCATCGCATTGCTTCGTATAGCGTGCAAAGCCAGCGATATGTACGGGAAAAGATGTTTGAATATGTTGTTCCGCCGGAGATCGCGTCTATTCCCGCGGCGGCGGAGGAGTACATCCGTGCAATGGAGGAGGATCAGGCGCATTATGATGCGCTGGCGGCGGTATTGAAGGAAAAGCATCTTGCCGCCAATCTCGCCGCCGGGATGGAGGAAAAGGAAGCGACCCGCGCCGCTGAAAAGAAAGCGATCGAGGATGCGCGATATGTGCTACCCAATGCCTGCACCACCAAGATCATGATGACGATGAATGCGCGCTCGCTGATGAACTTTTTCCATCACCGTTGCTGTAACCGGGCGCAATGGGAGATACGTGATCTCGCCGAGCAAATGGTGGGGCTGGTCATTGGTGTAGCCCCGCATTTGTTCAAAAACGCCGGGCCATCCTGTGTTTGCGGTGCCTGCCCCGAGGGAAAAATGAGCTGCGGCAAGGTCCGGGAAATGCGGCAAAAATATGCCGCCCTTGCCGGAAAAAAAGAGGACTGATATGGGAAAGCTGATGGTGATTGACGGACTGGACGGATGCGGAAAATCCACCCAGCTTCGTTTGCTGGATGAGTATTTGCGTGAGCGTGGCAACGCTTATCGGCAAATCAGCTTCCCGGATTACGAACAACCGTCCTCTGCACTGGTCAAAATGTATCTCGGCGGTGAACTGGGATCGTCTCCCGACGCGGTCAATGCTTATGCGGCGTCCTCCTTTTACGCGGTGGATCGCTACGCCAGCTTTGTGCGCTTTTGGCGGGAGGATTACCAAAACGGCGTGCCGATCGTCGCGGCACGGTATACCACATCCAATGCCTTTCACCAGATGACCAAGTTACCGCGAAATGAGTGGGACGGGTTTTTGGATTGGCTGGAGCACTATGAGTATGATCTTCTCGGCTTGCCGCGACCTGATAGCGTGATTTTTCTGGATATGCCGATCGAAATATCGCAAAAAATGCTTTCCGGACGCTATGGCAATGACGAGCAAAAAAAAGATATTCACGAGCGTGATCTGCGTTATCTTTCTGCTTGCCGGGAGGCGGCATTATATGCCGCCGAAAAGCGCGGATGGTATCGGATCGCTTGCCACGACGGCGATAAGCCCCTGCCGGCGGAAACGATTCGGGAGAAGATCCTTGATGTATATACCAAAACGATGGAGTGAGAGGGAAACCTATGATTTACGTATTTTTGGCGGATGGTTTTGAGGAAATCGAAGCATTGGGCACGGTCGATATTTTGCGCCGCGCCGGATTATCCGTGCAGACGGTCGGCGTCGGAACGACTGCTGTCACCGGCTCGCACGGCATCGTTGTCAAGGCGGATATTGCGGAGCAGAATGTGAATCTCGACGCGATCGACGCGGTAGTTTTGCCCGGTGGGATGCCCGGAACACGCAATCTTGAGCAGTCCACGATTGTGCAGGAGGTGATTGCCGCTACTGTGAAAGCGAAAAAAATCGTTGCGGCAATCTGTGCCGCGCCTTCGATCCTCGGTCATAGTGGATATTTGACCGGTCATAAAGCAACCTGCTACCCCGGATTTGAGGACAGTCTCGACATTGCACTCCCGATGCCGGTCGTGACCGATGGGCTGTTTACCACCGGGCGCGGTCCCGGCGTGACGGTCGATTTTGCCCTTGAGCTGGTCAAAAGATTGGTTTCCGCAGAGGCGTCCGAGCAAATCCGGAGATCGATGCAATGCCCCTGAATGATATTCGACCCGTAAAGACCGAATTACGGGATAAATACCGCCGCCTGCGGCAGGAAATGCCACGGGAAATACGCCAAAAGGCTGACGATACGATCGCGCAAAATGTGCGCCGGTTGTGGCAGTACAAAAGCAATGATATATTGCTTTCCTACGTATCCACTTCGATCGAGGTGGATACCCGCCGGATCATTGCACAGGCGATCGCTGACGGAAAAAAAGTCGCCGTACCGCGTTGCATCCCGGATAGCCGGTTGATGGAGTTTTATTTCATTCACTCGATTGAGGAGCTGAAGCCGGGGATGTTCGGCGTTTTAGAGCCTGAGCCGGACCCGGAAAATCTGTTTGACGATACGCAAAACGGACTGTGTATCGTGCCGGCATTCAGCTATGACTGGCGCGGCTACCGTCTCGGATACGGAAAAGGGTACTATGATCGGTTTTTATCAAACTTTGACGGCAATATGATCGGTATTTGCTACGCCGCCTGCGTGCAGAAAACCCTGCCGCACGGACGTTTTGATCAGCCGGTGGAATCGCTGGTGACAGAGGAATACATCCGCCGCACAAAATAAGGAAGCCCGAAAGGATGATTTAAATGGCAAACGAAAACCTGGACGACATCCTCAAAGAGGTTGAAGAAAAGAAAAACTCCCCTCAGCCGGAAACGACTGATAAAAATGACGCTCGTATGGAAAAGGTGCGCAATTTTTCCCTGCAACTGGATTTGGGCGAAGACGATGATGAAGCTACGCCCCTGTCGCAGGTCAAAGTGCCCGAGGCGCCAGATCCCGCTGTTGCACCTGCGTCCACAGTGTCGGTAAAGGCGGCAAAGCCGCGCAAGAAAAGCTTGCTGAGAAAAATCATATACATTTTTGTTGTGTTAATCGTTTCGGTCGGTCTTGCCTCGTTTTTGATTGGTTTTATGACCGAGCTGATCGGACTGAACCAGTCGGAAACGCCGGTCGATGTTGAGATCCCTGCCGGTGCGTCAACACAGCAGATCGCACAGATTTTGGCGGATAATGGTGTTATCAAAACGCCGCTCTATTTCCGCTTGTATTCCAAAGTCACGCATACCGATGGCACATTCCAGCTCGGGATGTTCACCGTATCCGGCGATATGGGCTACGGTGGCATCATAACGACCCTGCAAACGATGAAGCCGCGTGAGACGATCACGGTGACCATACCCGAGGGATATACGATTGCTGATATTGCCAAGGTGCTTGCGAGTAATGGTGTGTGCGAGCAGGAGGAGTTTTTCAAAGCCGTACAGCACGAGGATTATGACTTTGACTTTGTTAAAGCCATTCCCGATGCGACCGAAGGCTCGGGATACGAGGGCCGTGTCTATCGACTGGAGGGCTATCTCTTCCCGGATACCTATAATTTTTATGTCGGCTGTACCGGCAAGGCCGCCGTTCAGCGGATGCTGGAAAACTTTGATTCCAAGCTGACAAAGGAGTTCCGCGCCGAGATCAATGCCAGCGGAAGAAGCATCAACGACATCGTAATCATCGCTTCCATTATTCAAGGTGAGGCGCCGCATAACGATATGACAGGCGTTTCCCGCGTAATCTATAATCGTCTTGCCGAGGGCTCCTCTGTGCCGATGCTACAATGCGACTCGACCCAGAAATATGTGCGTGCTCTCGTCCCGAACAGCAACAGCGATACCATTATTACCTCTGCCTATGACACCTACCAGAGAGTGGGCTTGCCGGTCGGCGCGATCAATAATCCCGGCTTGAACGCATTGCAGGCCGCTGTTCACCCCTCGACGGACGCAAACATTATGAAATGCTATTTCTTTGCCAACGATACCGAGGGCAACACTTATTTCTCCAAGACATACTCCGAGCACGTGGCAACCTGCCGCCGTCATCGGATAGGAATGTACGGATGATGCCGATAATTCCGGAGGTTTTGTCGCCGGCAGGGGACGAGGAACGGCTGGATGCCGCTCTGCAATTCGGTGCAGATGCGGTATATCTTTCGGGTGAGCAATTCGGTATGCGTGCCGCTTGTGCCAATTTTTCCGAAGACGCATTGTCTCGCGCTGTTCAAAAGACCCATCTCGTTGGGAAGAAGCTGTATGTTACCTGCAACATTCTCCCGCGCAACCGGGATATAGATGCGTTGCCATCGTACTTTTCCTTTTTGAACGACATCGGTGTGGACGCACTCATCATCACCGATCTCGGTACGATGAAGCTTGCCGCGCAGTATGCACCGCGTTGCGCTCTCCATATTTCCACACAATTCGGTGTGGTGAACTACGCTACAGCGCAGGCATTGTATGAAATGGGCGCAAAGCGGGTCGTTTTGGCGCGGGAGCTGTCGATGGATGAGATCCGCGAGATTCGCGCATTGACCCCGCCCGAGCTTGAATTGGAGGCTTTTGTTCACGGTGCGATCTGTATGTCTTATTCCGGCAGATGCGTTATTTCCAACTATCTGACGGGGCGTGACGCCAATCACGGCGAATGTGCTCAGCCATGCCGTTGGGAATATACCGTCTTGGAGGAAAAGCGCCCCTATCAGCCGATGGATATAGTCGAAAATGAAAACGGAACGTATCTGTTTAACGCCAATGATATGAATATGATCGAGCATATCGCAGAGCTGGCGCAGGCGGGTATTGCCAGCCTGAAAATCGAGGGCCGCGCCAAATCGGCTTATTACACTGCCGTTACTGCTAATGCTTACCGCCGGGCGGTTGACGGGTATGTACGTTCCGGCTTTGCCGCAGACTATCGTCCGGAGGACTGGATCGTGGAAGAACTACAAAAAATCAGCCACCGTCCATACGGCACCGGGTTTTACTACGGTATGCCGAAGCAGCACCTGGAGCAAGGCGGCTACATACGGTCTTATGAGGTGGCGGCTGTTGCCGAGGATTGGTGTGATGGTTGGCAACGGGTCAGTCAGCGCAATCGCTTTTATGCCGGTGAGACATTGGATGTGCTCGAGCCGGGGAAAAAGCCGTATCCAATCACGGTTACAACCATCTATGATGCGACAAAAGCAGAGATCGACTATGCACCCCACCCGACGATGACGGTGTATTTTCGCACCGATCAGCCTATCGCACCGGGCGCTCTGCTTCGTCACGAAAAAACGGATAATCCCGTATAAAATAACGGCTCCGGCTCAAAATATTCACGAAAGGGTGAATGATTTTGAGAAAACGGAGCCGTATTTCTTTTGCTGTACTTTGCGTGGCGTTGCTGGGGGTGCTTGGGCGCATTTTTTGGATCACGCAGGACAGATCCACCGTCGTTGGAAGTACCGAAAACCGCTATTCCGTAACGGTGGCACAGGTGCGTGGTACGATATATGACTGCAACCGCGAGCCGTTGGTCAATGGCGAAAAGGAATATCGTGCCGCGGTTTCTCCGGATGAAAGCTTATTATCCGCCTTGCGTTCCTCGGTATCGGACGACGATTTTTCCGCATTGCGGGAACGGCTATCCTCCGGTAAGCCGGGCACCGTACGTATGTCCGAGCCGGTCGCGCCGTTAGACGGTCTTAAGCAGTTTTTTGTTTCGCGCAGGTACGGCGAGCGCCTTTTGGCGCCGCATCTGTTGGGCTATCTCGATGCCGGCGGAGAAAATGGTATCTGCGGGATCGAAGCGGCATTTAATGAGCTTTTGACGGGATATTCCGGCAAAATCACCGCCTCCTTTGCCATAGATGCGATCGGACACGATCTCAAGGGGATCGAACCGACCGTCAGCGATACCACAGCATCGGCCGCCGGTGGTGTCGTATTGACACTCGATAAGACCATCCAGCAAACCGTGGAAGATGCCGCCGCAGGATGCTTGCCCCTTGGCGCTGTTGTCGTTCTTGACCCATATTCCGGTGCCATAAAAGCGATGGCGAGCTTTCCGACCTTTCAGCCTGATACTGTGGCAGTCAGCATTGAGGCAGACAACGGCGCGTTGGTCAACCGTGCATTGGCACTGTACGATTGCGGCTCGGTATTCAAGATCGTGACTGCGGCGGCGGCATTGCAAAGCGGAATAAAACAGAATACCGCTTTTATCTGCAATGGTGGGTTAAATATTGACGGAACGTCTTTTCATTGCCATAACCGATTGGGTCACAGCGGATTGACGATGGGGGAGGCGTTTGCGCAATCGTGCAATCTCTATTTCATTCAGCTGGCATCGAAGATCGGTGCTGGAAAGCTATATACGAGCGGAAACGATTTTGGTTTTGCACGCGCTATCACGCTTGCCGGAACAATCAAGACACCGCAACCGATTTTCCCTTCACAGACGGAATTGGAAAACTCGGCATCGGCTCTTGCCAATATGTCGTTCGGACAGGGGTACCTGATGGCATCGCCCTTGCATATTGCGGCAATGACCGCAACGGTCGTTAATGACGGGGTTATGCCGCCGATCCATCTTATCGACGGGACAATAAACGAAAAAATGGCATTTTTTGCCAACTCAGCAGGGGAGAGCTATCGCCTTTTACAGCCGGAAAATGCCGAAATCATACGGAAAATGATGTCTCGTGTCGTCGAAGAGGGGACAGGTAAACGGGCAAAACCAACGGCGGAAACAGCGGCGGGAAAAACCGGTACCGCCGAAACCGGTCAACGCTCAAAAAACGGTGATAAGGATGTTATACAAAGCTGGTTTACGGGATATTATCCGGCG
>CALDHV010000104.1 GCA_937902305.1 uncultured Clostridia bacterium | reverse complement strand
CTTGCGGATAGTGGTGAAGTTGGTGAGCATACCACCAGGCCAACGCTCGGTTACGAAAGGCATGTCAACGCTCTTTGCGATTTCGCCGACAACTTCCTTAGCCTGCTTTTTGGTAGCAACGAAGAGTACTTTCTTACCGGATTTGGCAATCTGTTTCAGAGCGGCAGCAGCTTCTTCTGCTTTTGCGATGGTTTTCTGAAGGTCAATTACGTGGATACCGTTGTGCTCTTTGAAGATGTAGGGAGCCATTTTGGGGTTCCATTTTCTCTTAAGGTGACCGAAGTGGCAACCAGCCTCGAGAAGGGCTTCGAATTTAAGTTCGTTCATTGTTTTTTATGTTTACTTTCCGTTTAAGAGCCAATCCTGGAGTAGTTTAGTTGTGCTAAAGTCAGCAGGATTTGGATACTAAACAAATTGGTTTATAATACTCTTGGTATAAAAAGGATAGACCTTGAGGTAATCCAGAAGGTCTATCATGCTGCGCAGTGCAATACTAACGTTTGCTGAACTGGAAGCGCTTGCGTGCTTTGGGCTGACCGGGTTTCTTACGCTCAACCATACGGGGGTCACGCATCAGGAAGCCTTCCTTCTTGAGGGCGGGGCGATCCTCGATGTTGTTCTCGCAGAGTGCGCGGGCGATAGCCATGCGGAGAGCCTGAGCCTGACCGGTGATTCCACCGCCGTCGAGGTTGGCCTTGATGTCCCATTTGCCTTCAGCGCCGGCAACCTGGAGAGCCTGGTTGACGATGTACTGCAGCGGGCCAGTGGGGAAATATTCTTTGTAGTCTCTATTGTTGACAACAATCTTGCCGGTGCCGGGGGTCATATAGATACGGGCAACGGAGCATTTTCTTCTACCGATAGTGTTGATTACTTCCATTTCTATTCTTATCTAACGTCGTTAATATTGATGACTTTGGGGTTCTGACCCTGGTGGGGATGCTCGGGACCGGCATACACATGGAGGTTGCGGTACAGGGCGTCGCCAAGACGGTTCTTAGGAAGCATGCCGCGGATGGCGTGTTCGAGGACGCGCTCGGGATGGCTGGCGAGAACCTTTGCAGGGGTGGTCTCGCGCTGGCCGCCGGGATAGCCGGTATAGCGCTGGTAGATCTTATCGGTCATCTTTTTGCCGGTGAAGACAATCTTCTCGGCATTGATGATGATAACGTTGTCGCCGCAGTCAACGTGCGGGGTGAAGCAAGGCTTGGTCTTGCCACGGAGGATGTTGGCCACGCGGGTAGCCAGACGTCCTACGGTCTGATTCTCGGCATCAACGAGCACCCATTCCTTCTGGACGGTCTGCTTGTTAGCGGAGATGGTTTTGTAACTTAATTGATCCATTTTTTATTTTTAACGATGATGTTTGTTACTATTTTATTCCTTTTTTGCGGCCTCTCTGTCGGATTTTTTTCCTCTTTTTGGGTGACGGATACCCTAAAAAAGGCTTTTTTCGCCCGATTTCGTGGCACACTATTTGTCTCTTAACATATTGGATAGCAAGTCTGAACGGGTAAATAACAGGGCTGCTGTCCACTATGCTTAGAGGTTGCAAAATTACGAATATTTTTTCAATTGACAAAATCTCTTTGTTAATTTCTTCACTTTTTTTGTTGAAAAGTTTTTCCGCACCTCACAAATCTCTCATGCCGGGCCCGATTTACGGCCCAGGCTTCTTTCCCCGCCCTGAGTATCCCTCTTTCCTCATAGAGTCGAACGAATCGAAGGAGTCGAAAATGTATTCTACTCCTTCATTCGGCTCATAACAGTGTGATTATAGCATCTCTGCAATGTCCAGTCGAATGAATCGAATGGCTCGATACCGTTCGATTTGCCAGCCCTTTTCTGCCACCCCCTCCATGTCTCGCCATATCTTTCCCGCCAAACCTCCTCCTAAGTGCCCTTGTCCCCTCTCTGTTGCTCCCCTTAGGAAGCGAAGGTGGAGCGAAGGTGGAGCGAAGGTGGAGCGAAGCTTCTCCAAACCCATCCTGGCCTTCTTTCAACTTTTTTCTCCATCCTCTTCAAACGTGCATTTTCATATATCTTGCCGTCTCTGTTTTCGGAACGCAATCTTTTTCGGGCAAAGGACATTCGGAAAAAAGGGCTATTCGGACGGGAAAAAGGCTTTTTTCGTTTTTTTTGAACACGGAAAGCATTTTTTTGCATGGCTTTTTACGTTTTTCGCGTAGGGTTTGAGGCTTCTCGAAAAGCCTTTCGGGACGAATTGTACATGGGATTTCTGAATTGTACACGGGATTTTTCATGTTTATCTAATTGATTTCCACTATATAGCAGTCCAATTGTACAATTGTACATTTGTACATCGTAAGTTTGTGTACAGATACAGCTATAATATATGAATAATATGAATTATTAATATATTATTATTATAATAAGCATACTTTCTGCAGAAATTATCCCATGTACAATTGTACAATTGTACAATTGGGCTTGTCTCAGCCTCGCAAGCCGGCTTTTTTCGCTCCGTCCTTTCTTCAAAGAGCCGCCTCAGTCTCGCCGAAAGTGCGTGGAGCCGCTCCTCTTTTTCCCCATTTCCCGTGCCCCATCCCATAGAGCAAAGGGAGAGGAGAACGAAGCTTTCCCCATGCCGAGAGTGCGCCTCCGAAAATATCATCAGCCCCATACTAAAGGCCGATTTTTCACGTTACATCTCCAAATGCTAAACGCTATCGTTATGAAGTCCAGTAATCGTGCTCATCGTCCCCATATCTTGGCAGCCGTTGTTTTCGCCAGCCTCCTCTTTGTCGCACCCTCCGCCAAGGCTCAAAGCCTGAAGACTTCCAACCCGCTTATCGACAGCGCCTTCCGCCTTGCCGTCTGGACCATAGACCACAACACCCACGACGGCATCCTGATGGACCCGCCCTCCTACGGGCGCGGGCCGGGCGGTGAGGTGTGGAAGCTGGAGGAGCAGATCTTCCCGTTAGTCGCTGACTGCGTGAAGCTGTTGTCCGACACGCCGCTGTTTTTCCTCATCAATTCCTACACCACGGGACTTTCCCCGTCGGTGATGCAATATGTTCTCGGCTCGCTGATGCCTAAGGGAATCGGCGGACAACTGACGGCAGACGAGATCGGACTGCCCGTCACCGACAGCGGGCTGTCATTGCCGTGCGGCGCGACCGCCGCGTGGTATGCCGACTGATTACTGAAAACGGAGGTGAGAGCGTATGCCGATGCTGACAGCGCAGAAGCTTCATTTTGAATACGCCGCGGACAATGTGCCCGCCGATATGCAACCGCACGCCGTTCTGCGCGGGGTCGATCTCACCATCGAAAAAGGGAGCTTCGTCGCCTTGCTCGGGCACAACGGCTCGGGCAAATCGACGCTGGCAAAGCATTTCAATGCCCTGCTACTCCCCACCGGCGGCAAAATGCTGGTGGAGGATATGGATACCGCCGACGAAAAGAACCTATACGATGTGCGGCGGCTGGTGGGCATGGTGTTGCAAAACCCCGATAATCAGCTTGTGTCCACCGTCGTGGAGGAGGATGTGGCATTCGGGCCGGAAAATCTCGGCGTCCCGCCGCAGGAAATACGCAACCGCGTCGAGGACGCCCTGCGGGCGGTGGATATGTGGGATTACCGCTCTCACTCCCCGCACAAGCTCTCCGGCGGGCAGAAGCAACGCATCGCCATCGCCGGCGTGCTGGCGATGAAGCCAGATTGCATCGTCCTCGATGAACCGACCGCGATGCTTGACCCGCAGGGACGGCGCGAGGTACTGGAAACGGTCAGCCGCCTAAACCGGGAGCAGGGTATGACGGTCGTGCTCATCACGCACTATATGAACGAGGCCGCCGCCGCTGACCGGGTGGTCGTCATCGACGACGGCAAGATCCTGACCGACGGCACACCGCGGCAGGTCTTTGCACAGCAGGATGCGCTACGCGCCGTCGGACTGGATGTTCCGCAACCGACCGCGCTGTGTGCCGCTTTGCGGGAGGCGGGGATCGACCTGCCCGACACCGTGCTGACCCCGGAGGAATGTGCAGACGCCATCGCGCAGAAAATACGACATTGATAGCAAAAAACGACTGAAAGGAAGTGTGAGCCGTGGCGACCCTGGAACTGCAAAACATCAGCTATACCTACGCGAGCGGCTCGCCACTTGAAAAGCACGCGATCCGCGATGTGTCATTTTCCACCGTGCCGGGAGAGCTACTCGGCATCATCGGGCATACCGGCTCGGGCAAATCAACGCTGGTACAGCATCTCAACGGGTTGTTGCGCCCCGTTTCCGGCACCGTCCTGCTGGACGGCAGGGATATATGGGAAAATCCGAAAAACATCCGCGCCATCCGTTTTCGTGTCGGAATGGTGTTTCAATATCCCGAATATCAGTTATTTGAAGAAACCGTGTATAAAGATATTGCCTTCGGTCCGCACAATATGGGCTTGCCGGAGGAGGAATGTCACCGCCGCGTGGCGGATGCCGCCACGCTGGTCGGACTGGACGAGGCGCTGTTGGAAAAATCGCCGTTCGACCTCTCCGGCGGAGAAAAGCGACGCGCCGCCATCGCCGGTGTAATGGCGATGGAGCCTGAGATACTCATTCTCGATGAGCCGACCGCCGGGCTTGACCCGCGCGGACGCGACCGGGTGCTGGAAATGATCCGCCGCTACCGCGCCGAACGGCAGACGACCGTTCTGCTGGTTTCGCACAGTATGGAGGATGTCGCGGCAGTCGCTGACCGGGTGCTGGTGATGGATCACGGCACACCGGCGATGCTGGACACCGTGGAGCGGGTGTTTTCCCGTGCCGACGAGCTGGAAGCGATGGGACTGACCGTTCCGGCGGTGACCAAGGTGATGATGCTGTTGCGCGAGCGCGGCATCGACATCGGCACCGACGTGTATACCGTCGAGCAGGCGGTGCGGCGACTGCTCCCGCTGATGGGAGGTGACGCGCCGTGCTGACCGACATCACCATCGGGCAATATTTTCCCGGCAACTCGTTTTTGCACCGCCTCGACCCGCGGATGAAGCTGGTGCTGACGCTACTTTTCCTCGTCATCGTATTCGTGCCGCAGAATTGGGTCGGTTTGGGTGCCGCCGTGCTGTATCTCGGCGTGGCGGTTGCGCTCTCCCGCCTGCCGGTTCGTCTGCTGTGGCGGAGCGTGCGTCCCATCCTCGTGCTGATCGCGTTCACCGCCGTGCTGAATATGTTCTATGTCACCGGCGGCGAGCCGCTACTGGATTTGTGGATATTCCATATCACGACCAAAGGGGTGCGCACCGCCGTCTTTATCGCGGCACGGATCGTCTGCCTGATCGCGGGCAGCTCCCTGCTCACCTATACGACCACCCCGACGGCGCTGACCGACGCGATAGAGGCGTTGCTGTCACCGCTGAAAAAGATACACATCGACCCGCACGATCTGGCGATGATGATGACCATTGCCCTGCGGTTTATTCCGACGCTGATCGAGGAAACCGACAAGATTATGTCCGCGCAAAAGGCACGCGGTGCCGACCTTGAAAGCGGCAGGCTGACCCAGCGCATCAAGGCGCTGATCCCCATTCTCATCCCGCTGTTTGTCTCCTCCTTCCGCCGGGCGTACGACCTTGCCACGGCGATGGAGTGCCGTTGCTATCGCGGCGGCGAGGGACGCACACGGATGAAACAACTTCGCACCGCACGGCGCGACTGGCTCACGCTGGCGGTCAGCCTGCTGATGCTGGCGGGCGTGATACTGCTCAACCGCTTTTGCGGCTCGATCCTGCATTGAGGGAGGCGACCGTATGCAACGATTATTGCTGACCTTGCGGTTTGACGGCACCGCCTACCACGGCTGGCAGGTACAGCCCAACGCGCCGACCGTGCAGGAGACCTTGCAAGACGCGATCCAAGCCGTCACGGGCGTCCGTTCCGGCGTGATCGGATGCAGTCGCACCGATGCCGGTGTCCACGCCGATATGTTCTGCTGTACCTTTGACACCGACAGCCCTCTGCGCGGTAATAAGCTTCTGTGTGCGCTCAACTATCACCTGCCCGGCGATATTGCCGTTTACGGTGTTGAGGCGGTCGCGCCGGATTTCCACCCGCGCTATCGGGCGCAGGGAAAGCGGTATGTCTACCGCATCTGGAACGGTGCACAGCGGCATCCGATCTACAGCCGCTATGCTTACCACCGCAACCGACCGCTGGATGTGCCGATGCTGGACCGCGCCGCCGCCGATTTCTGCGGCAAGCACGATTTCGCGGCATTCTGCTCTGCAGACAGCGATGTGCAGGGCAGTACCGTACGCACCGTGCGGCATTGCGGCGTGGAGCGGCACGGCGATATGGTGCTTTTCACCGTCGAAGCGGACGGATTTCTGTATAATATGGTACGCATTATGGTCGGCACGATACTGGACATCGCCGACGGGCGGCTGGCGGCAGACGCCATTCCCGCCATTCTCGCGCAGGGCGACCGCGCCAAAGCCGGAGCAACCGCTCCCGCCGTGGGGCTATGCCTGCAAAATGTATTCTACGACCGAAAGGAGCTGCAGACGGATGCCGAAGAATAACGACCGCGGATTTACCGCGGAGGAGACCCGCTCCCGCGACGAGGCGCGTGCGCGTCACCGCCGCAAGGCACGGCGCACGGCGATCCGCCGGCTTGTGATCTTCCTCATCGTGCTGGTATTGGGCTTTTTGGCGTGGCGGTACTGGGATGTCGTCAACCCGAAAACCCTGGCGGAAAAACTGCAAAGTGAATTGAGCGGCAGTATCGGGGAATACCCGATCGACATTTCCGGCACCAACGTCGCGCGTATTGCCGTCTCCGACAACTGTATCGTTACGGTGGACGACAGCCATGTGATCTTTTATGACAAAGACGGCGGCGAGGTCAACCGTACCACCTGCGTTTTTGCCGATCCGCTGGTACGTACCGCAGGCAAATATACGCTGCTTGCTTCCCAGGGAAGCAAGCGCGTCCAACTGCTGACCCGCTCCGCCACGCTATTGGATCTGACCATGACGCAGGATGTCCTGACGGTCGCACTCAACAGCAAGGGGCAATTTGCCGTGCTGATGCAGGGCGGGCAGGGCTATTCCGTCGAGCTGGCGGTCTACAACCGCAAGGGAAAGCTTCTCTACACCCGTAGTCGCACCCGACTGGCGACCGATGTCGCTCTTTCGCCGAACGGCAGCACCGTCGCGCTCATCAGCACCGACACCGCCGGCGGCACGCTGACCGGCACCGTCGAGGTCTTCTCGCTCTCATCGAATAAGGAAGCGATCTATTCCTATACCACCGACAGCGCGTTGCTGTATAAGCTTGCTTACTTTGATAACGGCAAGCTGGTGGCAGTCGGAGAGGACGGCGCATTGTTCATTGACCCATCCAAAGCCACGACAGTCCCCTATTCCGTCAATACGCAGAGGGTGCTCAGCTGTGCTTTCGGCAGTCATTCCATCGCACTGGTGTTGCGCGAATACGGAGATACGGACGGCGGCAAGGCACTGTTGCTCACCGATGGCAACACGGTCGCGGCATCGGTAGATTTTGCCGGGGAGTACCGTTACCTGACCGCCAAAGGCGATCGCTTTCTTCTGCTGACGGACAGTCAGATCATCCGTTTTGAAAAAACAGGCAATCCCGTATCCGCCGCCGTCAACGCCGACGGTCAGCAGGCGGTGCTGTCGAATGACCGGGCGATCGTTCTCGGCATCAATTCCATTCAGGCATATACCATTGACTAACCTAAAGGGGGTTGTAAAATGGGCATCTTGCTGGATATTCTTGTCATACTGATCGGTGTGCTGTGCATCGTCATTGGCGTGCGCAAGGGATTATTGCGCACGGCGGCACTTGCACTGTGCGTTCTGCTGTCAATCGTGCTTTCCGCGGCGCTGTCCGCGCCGCTGGCGCGGTCGGTCTACAACGATGCCGTCGCGCCGACGGTGCGCACCGCCATCACCGAGGGGATCAAATCGGTCGGCAACGACTCATTGGATGAGGGGCTGGGACATATCGAGGGCTTTTTGCCAAATTTTCTCAACCGCTTTCTGTCTGACGGCGGTAAATCTCTCAACGAAAGCCTGGTCGATCGCTACGGTGACGATCTGGTGGACGGACTGATGGAAAATGCAGTCGAGCCGCTGTATGTGCCGTTTTTGCAGATCGTATGGCTGGCAATGCTGTTCTGCGTCCTGCTGGCGGCGCTCGGCGCGACTTTTCCCCTTGAGTGGTCCGCGAGTTCGCCGACGGATGTCCCTTGCGAGGTCGAACTGTCGCCGGTAAAGCTCGAACGGCTGGCCGGGATTCCGCGCGAGAGTTCCTATGCGGTCACGGCGACGGACGCGAAGGGCGTCCGGACGAAACTGACGGTCGCCGAACTTCCCGGCTCGGCGGACGGGCTCAAGGTCCTGCGGTTCCAGGTGCCGGAAGGGACGAAGAGCCTGGAAGGCGAAGCCGTGCCGCAGAAGGCACAGGCCGCTCCTCCTCCGGAAAACCTTTTCGCCGGCGCGGTGCGCGATGTGCGCGGCTGGAAGTTCCCTCCGTGCGTGAGCGCAAAAGCCGTGGACGGCGGAATCCTGTTCGAGAGCCGACTCACTGCCTCGCGGTGGATCGAATACGCGGTCGACGTGCCCGCCGGGGCGGCCGAGACGAACACGACGGTGGTGCTGCAAGGAGGACTGCGGCTGGCCAAAGAAGGGGCGGGAACCTTTGTCGCGGCCGTGAACCAGCAGACGTATGCGGGTGGTACGGTTGTGCGCGAAGGCGTACTCAAGCCGGCGCTTCCTGCCGGCAATGCTTTTCTGTTTGGCCTTCAAAACTCGTTGCTGACGATCGAGGACGGCGCGCAGTACTGGGACGACTACTATGCCCCCTGGGCGACGCAGTATATCCGTTTCCGCGTGACGGGCACGGGGCCGGACGGCACGGGCGACAACCGGCACGATTTCCGTTCGCGGTCGGGTCGCGTGACGATCGACGAATTCGACTTCCACACCTGGCAGTA
>CALDHV010000103.1 GCA_937902305.1 uncultured Clostridia bacterium | reverse complement strand
ATGAAGTCCACGCACTGCTGCATGACAGCCTTTCTCTTCTCATAAAGATCCATGTCGTGATCCCTGATAATATAAGATATGGTAGCTTCCTCGACTGTACCGTTGAAACCGATCAGATGGAAGAAGCCCTCGTAGCCTTCGGTGTACTCCGGCTTCTGCTCCACCGGAAGAAGGCCGTTGAGCTCGATGGCGACGCGCATCGCGTTCTTCATCTTTCCCTTGGCATATCCTGGATGCACGTTGCGACCCTGGATCTTCACCGTTGCGGCAGCGGTGATGATGCTGACGGCACCGGCAACGTCGAAGCTCTCGCCCACGTTCACGTCGGTAGCAAACGCGAGACGGTTCATAAACGCGGCGCCGGTCTTAAACGTATCGGCAAACGCGGTCTCGATAAACAGCTCCGTTTTCTTGGACGGCGGCACGTTCATCTCGGCGCGGCGGTTGCGGATGGCGCGGATGGCTTCCATCAGGCGCTCCATCTCTTTCTCCTCCGCTGTAAAGGCAAGAGCCTTGTCATACACCGGCCAGTCGGAACGCATCAGCGTGTCGCCCACGTGCGGCAGCGACTGCCAGATTTCCTCGGTGATGAACGGCATAAACGGATGCAACAATTGGAGCATCCCGTTCATCACATACAGCAGGACGCGGCGGGCGTTATCCGGCGCATCCCCCTGCAAACGGGACTTGCACAGTTCGATATACCAGTCGCAGAAATTGTCCCAAATAAAATCGTACAGCTTCTGCACCGCGACGCCCAGCTCGAACTTTTCGAGATTATCGGTCACTGCCTTTACCAGCTCGTTATAGCGCGACAGTATCCACTTGTCCTCCAGCATAAGCTCCTGCGGCAGAGTGGCGGCGCCCTCCTGCCCGTCGAGGTTCATCAGTATAAAGCGGGCGGCATTCCAAAGCTTATTGGCAAAATTGCGGCTGGACTCCACCTTTTCATTGATATAGCGCATATCGTTTCCGGGGCTGTTGCCGGTCGCCAGCATAAAGCGCAGGGCGTCCGCGCCGTATTTGTCGATCTCCTCCAGCGGGTCAACGCCGTTGCCGAGCGATTTGGACATCTTGCGTCCCTGCGCATCGCGCACCAGGCCGTGGATCAGCACCGTTTTGAACGGGATCTTACCGGTATAGGCAAGACCGGAAAAGATCATACGGCTGACCCAGAAGCCGATAATATCATAGCCCGTGACCAGCGTATCGGTCGGGTAGAAATAGTCCATTTCGGCGGTATCCTCCGGCCAGCCGAGGGTCGAGAACGGCCACAAGGCGGACGAAAACCAGGTGTCCAGCGTGTCGGGATCCTGTGTCAGATGTGCCTTGCCGCACTTGGGACAAACGGCGGGTGCTTCCTTGGCGACCAACATTTCGCCGCAATCGTCGCAATACCACGCCGGGATCTGATGTCCCCACCAAAGCTGACGGGAAATGCACCAGTCGCGAGTCGCGCGCATCCAGTTGAGGTAGTTCTTGGTGAACCGCTCGGGAACGAAGGTGATCTCGCCCTTTTCCACCGCCTCGATCGCGGGGCCCGCCAACGGCTCCATCTTGACAAACCATTGGGTCGATACCATCGGCTCGATATTGGTGTGGCAACGGTAGCAGGTGCCGACCTCGTGCTTGAGCGGCTCGATATTCTTGAGATAGCCGCCCGCCTCCAGGTCGGCAACGATCGCCTTGCGCGCTTCGGCGGTGGTCATACCGGCATATTTGCCGCAGTCCAGTACCTCCGGCTCATCCACAGCGGCGCGACCGGACGCGATGAGCTCATCGGCGGCGGTCTTATCCGCCGCGCCGGTCATATGGCCGTCATAGGTGAATACGCGCACCACCGGCAAAGCGTGGCGCTTGCCGACCTCATAGTCGTTGGGGTCGTGCGCCGGCGTGATCTTGACAACGCCGGTACCCTTGGTCATATCCGCGTGCTCATCGCACACGATCGGGATCTCCTTATTCAGCAACGGCAGAATGACGTGACAGCCGTGCAGATGGGCATACCGCTCGTCCTCGGCATTGATCGCCACAGCGGTATCGCCGAGCATCGTTTCGGGACGGGTAGTCGCCAGCTCAAGCTGTTCGCCGGTCTCCTTGACCGTATACAGCAGATGCCAGAAATGGCTGTCCTGCTCCTCGTATTCCACCTCGGCATCGGAAATAGAGGTGTTGCAGGTCGGGCACCAGTTGACCAACCGATTGCCGCGGTAAATAAACCCCTGCTCGTACAGCCGCACGAATACCTCTCTGACTGCTTTGGAGCAGCCCTCATCCATCGTGAAACGCTCCCGCTCCCAGTCACAGCTCGATCCGATGGTTTTGAGCTGGCTGACGATGCGGCTACCGTATTTCTCTTTCCACGCCCACGCGCGCTCCAAAAATCCGTCGCGCCCGATCATATCCTTGGTGATCCCCTCGGCGCGCATCGCCTCCACAACCTTTGCCTCGGTCGCAATGGAAGCGTGGTCGGTACCGGGCATCCACAGCGTTTCATACCCCTGCATCCGCCGCCAGCGGATGAGAATATCCTGCAAAGTGTTATCCAGCGCGTGGCCCATGTGAAGCTGGCCGGTGATATTCGGCGGCGGCATCATCACGGTGTAAGGCTTTTTCTCCGCACCGGTGGCATCCTTGGCGTGCGGCGTGGCGTGAAAATACCCCCCGTCCAGCCAGAATTGATAGATGCGCTTTTCCACCTCTTGCGGCTCATACACTTTTGCCAGTTCTTTTTTCTGTGCCATAGCGTTTACCATACCTTTTCTCATATTTTCAGTTGATGCGTTGCAATACCTTGACGATCTCGCCGACGTACATCCGGTGGTAATCCTCCTGCGGATAATGTACGGATATGGTGCCGTCCCGGAAACGGGTCGGATCAATGTCCTGATCGTACATCTTGCGGCAGATGAGGGTCAGACGCGACTCATCAAAATACGGTGCCTGCTCATCGTCGCGTACCGTCAGCCCGACGCGGGCGATCTTGTCGCCGTCCCGTCCCGAAAGCGTGCCGCACTGCTGTAACACACGGCGGTAGGACGCGTCGAAAAAGGACAACGAATAAAACCTGCCGTTCTCCATCAGCGGATAGGTGTACCGGGTCGGACGGACGAAGCAAAAGCTGACCGGTGCGTTCCAAAGCACCCCTACGCCGCCCCAGCTGGCGGTCATCGTATTGGCGGCAGTCGCATTGCCGGCGGTAATGAGCATCCAGTCCTGCCCAATCAGCCGAAAGGGGTTGTCCCGTATCTCCTCGGGAGCGATTTCCGTAAACTTATTCATTCCCGATACCTCAATGGATGGCACTGCCGGGCGCGATGCCGTCCGCAAACAGCACCCGGACATCCTCGGAGCCATCGTCCTTTTTATCCGACGCGGCAAGGATCATCCCACAGCTTTCCACCCCGCACAGCGTCACCGGCTTCAGATTGGCGACCAGCACGATGCGATGACCGACCAGCGCCTCCGGCTGATACCACGGCGCGATGCCGGAGCATACCGTGCGCGGTGTGCCGGTGCCATCGTTGAGGGTGAGCTTCAAGAGCTTTTTCGCCTTTTTGACCGGCTCGCAGGCGGTGATCTCCGCCACACGCAGGTCGATCTTGGCAAAATCATCGATGGTGATCTCCGGCAAGAACGCGATCCCAGCGTTTTCCTCTGCCGCCGCCGCTTCGATCTCGGCGGCGATCTCGGCAAGCATCTTTTCCGCGTCGATGCGGGCAAAGAGCGGGCTGGGCGTGCCGACGGCATAGCCCGCCACCGCGCCGAACGATGTCGCGTCAAAGCCGTAGTCGTCCTCCGCCGTGCCAAGCTGTTCGCGGATGGCACGAGCGGTCGAGGGCATCATCGGTGCCAGCAGGATGCCCAGCACCCGGATACAATCGAGCAGGTTATACAGCACCGCCTGCAGGCGCGGACGGTTATCCACGTCCTTGGCAAGCGCCCACGGAGCGGTCTCGTCGATATACTTGTTGCAACGTTTGGCAAGCTCCATCACCGTTTCCGCAGCATCGGCATTGTGCCAAACATCCATTTGTGCAAAGTATTTTTTCACCGTTCCGTTGCAGAAAGCGATCAAGTCCGCATCGGCGGCATCCGCCACGGCGGGCTTTTCGACCTTGCCGTCGAAATACTTGTTAGTCATCGCGATACTGCGATTGACCAGATTGCCGAGTGTATTGGCAAGGTCGGTATTATAGCGGTTGATGACATTTTCATACGTGATGGTGCCATCCTGTGCAAACGGTATCTCAGTGAGCAGATAATACCGCACCGCGTCGGTGCCGAAGCGCGCGGCAAGCTCTTCGGCGTAGATGACATTGCCCTTGGATTTGCTCATCTTGTCCTCCCCGGACAAAAGCCACGGATGCCCCAACACCTGCTTGGGCAACGGCTCGCCGAGCGCCATCAAAATAATGGGCCAGTAAATCGTGTGAAAGCGCACAATATCCTTGCCGATGACGTGCAGATCGGCAGGCCAGTATTTTTTGTAAAGCTCCGACGCGCCGTCCGGCGAATAGCCACAGCCGGTGATATAGTTCGTCAGCGCGTCCAGCCAGACATAAACCACGTGCTTATCGTCAAAATCGACCGGCACGCCCCATTTGAAGGACGAGCGGGATACGCAGAGATCCTGCAAGCCGGGCTTGAGGAAATTGTTGATCATCTCATTGCGACGGGAGTCCGGCGCGAAGAAATCGGGGTTATCCTCATAGTATTTCAGCAGGCGATCCTGATATTTGCCGAGCTTGAGGAAATAAGCCTCCTCCTTGGCATCGACGCATTCGCGCCCGCAATCGGGGCATTTGCCGTCCTTGAGCTGGGACGGGGTGAAAAAGCTCTCGCAGGGAACGCAGTATTTGCCCTCGTAGCACCCCTTGTAGATGTCCCCTTGGTCAAACAGCTTGCGAAAAATCTTCTGCACCGCGGCAACATGGTCGTCGTCAGTCGTGCGGATGAAGCGGTCATAGGTGACATCCATACAATCCCACACCTTGCGGATCTCCGTCGATATGCGGTCAACATATTCCTTCGGCGATACGCCGTCGCGGATGGCATATTCCTCGATCTTCTGCCCGTGCTCATCCGAACCGGTCAAAAAGTACACATCGTATCCCTGCATACGCTTATACCGCGCAATCATATCGGCAAGCACCACATCATAGGTATTGCCGATGTGCGGCTTGCGGCTGGTATAAGCAATGGCGGTTGTAATATAGAACTTCGGTTTTTCAGACATAACAACAGTCCCTCTTTTCTCGGATTTTGCGTATATAGAGATAGGATACCATATTCTGTAAGGAATTACAACCGTTTTTCTGCATTTTTGGGTGAAAATCGCAGAAAAATCATAAGGGCGAGCCGATTTTTGACTATGCGGCATAAGATTTCATAAATTGTTCAAAACTTGTCATTAAGTTTTTCATTTTTTGGCGGTATAATAAGCCATATTTTCGATTAGCCTAACAGGCTATTAAGGAGACCCGACTATGCTTGAACTGAAAGACATCCGAAAACAATATAAGACCGGCGATCTGATCCAGACCGCGCTCGACGGGGTCAGCCTCAATCTGCGGGACAACGAGTTTGTTTCCATTCTCGGCCCCAGCGGATCGGGCAAGACCACCCTGCTCAACATCATCGGCGGACTGGATCGCTACGACTCCGGCGATCTGGCGATCAACGGTCGTTCGACCAAGCAATATAAAGACCGCGACTGGGACACCTACCGCAATCACACGATCGGATTTGTGTTCCAAAGCTATAATCTCATCCCCCACCAGTCCATCCTCGCCAATGTCGAGCTGGCTCTGACCATCGGCGGCATCTCCCGCGCCGAACGGCGAAAGAGAGCAAAAGCCGCGCTGGAGGAGGTCGGCTTGGGTGGGCAATTCCACAAGCGCCCCAACCAGATGTCAGGCGGACAAATGCAGCGCGTCGCCATCGCCCGCGCACTGGTCAATGATCCGGACATTCTGCTCGCCGATGAGCCGACCGGTGCGCTGGACAGCGAAACCAGCCTGCAGGTGATGGAGCTGCTCAAAAAGGTCGCCGAAAAACGGCTGGTCGTGATGGTGACGCACAACGGCGAGCTGGCGGAGCAATACTCCACCCGCATCGTGAAGCTTCGCGACGGCAGGATCACCGATGACAGCGATCCATTCACGCCGCAGGAGCAGGCACCGCAGAAGGATGCCAAATCCGGCAAGGCGAAAATGTCCTTTCTCACCGCGATGGCGCTGTCCTTCAACAATCTACGCACCAAGAAAGGGCGCACCCTGCTGACCTCCTTTGCCGGCTCCATCGGCATCATCGGCATTGCACTGATTTTGGCACTGTCCACCGGCGTCAACACCTATATCTCCGACATTCAAAAAGATACGATGGCATCCTACCCCATCACGCTGACCGCCAAAACGATGGATATGTCCGAGCTGATCGGGATGCGCGGCAGTCAGATGGGCGGCAAGGACGAGGAACATCCCGACCGGGTCGGCGTTTATGCCAACCACCGTCTGCTGGAAACCGAGCAGGCATTGACCCAGAGCATCACCGAAAACGATCTGACCGCCTTCAAAAAGTACCTCGACGACCCGAACAGCGAGATTGCACCGTATATCGGTGAAAACGGCATCGTCTACTCCTACAACGTGCAGTTTGACGTATTTTCCCGCGATGCAGACGGCAAGCTCGTCGATACCAACGCCGACCCTGCCGACCTGAAGGGCAAGGACGAGACCGGTTTCGGCGAAATGATGAGCAATATGTCGATGATGTCCTTTATGTCCGGTAACGGGGCAAAGAACTTTACCGAAATGACCAAGGGTAACGGCACCCTTATCAGTCCGGTCGTCACCGACCAATTTGAGCTTCTATACGGCGACTGGCCGCAGGAATATAACGAGGTCGTGCTGATCCTCGATCGCTCCAATGCCATTGAGACCGGGACGCTGTATCAGCTCGGGCTGATCACCGCCGACGAATACCTCGACATCAGCGAACAAATCGAAAATGACAAAAAAGGCAAGGAGCTTCGCTTCGACTACAAGGATGTCTGCGCGCATCGCTTCCTGCTGGTACCGGCGTGCGACCGCTATATCAAGAACGAGGACGGCACCTACCGTCTGATCGGAGACAGCGCCGACGAGGAGGATGACCGCATCCAAAATGCCATTGAGCTTAAAATCAGCGGCATTATCCGTCCGAGCGGCGACCGCTCCCTCACCGGCATCAACACGCCGATCGCCTATACCGCCGCGCTGACCGACCACATCATCGAATATACCGATAAAAGCCCCATCGTGGTAGCGCAGGAAAAGAACAAAAAGAAAAATGTGCTGACCGGGATGGCATTTGAGGCACCGACCGACAAGCAGAAGATCGCCGATGTCAAGGAGTATATCGGCAATATGGGAGTATCGGATAAGGCGTCGCTGTGGAAGCTGATCCTGTATTATCAGTCCACCACGCAAAAAACCTCCTCCACGACGGCAACAACGACGACCGCCCCGACCGGGATGACCGGGATGACCGGGATGACGGGAATGACCGGCATCCCCGGCGGGATGTCAGCGGGAATGTCGGCAGGAATGTCGGGTGCCGTCGCCGACGAAAGCACCATGGCAAAGATGCTGGATGCGTGGCTCAAAAACAGTCCCGACAACGAGATATTGCTGTCGCTATATGACAAATATATCGCCGGTTCGACCTATGAGGACAATATCGAGGCATTCGGCAAGGTGAGCTACGACGCACCCGGCACGATCAGCATTTACACCGACAGCTTTGAGGATAAGGATAAGATCGCCGAATGTATCGAAAACTACAATAAAGGCGTCAAGGAGGAACAGCGCATCACCTACACCGATTATGTGGCATTGCTTACCTCCTCCATCACCTCCATCGTGGATGTGATCTCCTATGTGCTGATCGCGTTCGTCGCGGTATCGCTGGTTGTCTCCTGCATTATGATCGGCATTATCACCCACATCTCGGTGCTGGAGCGCACCAAGGAGATCGGCATTCTGCGTGCCATCGGCGCCTCCAAGAAGAATATTTCGCAGGTATTCAACGCCGAAACCGTTATCATCGGTCTATGCTCCGGAGTGATCGGCGTCGTGCTGTCGTGGCTATTGACCTTCCCGATCAATGCCGTGGTCGCCTCGCTCCTAAACGGCGTCGAGGTGCGGGCACAGCTGATGCCGACACACGCGGTCATACTCGTCATCATCAGCGTCATCATCACGCTGATCGGCGGTTTGATCCCCGCCAAAAAAGCGGCGAAAAAAGACCCCGTCATCGCCCTGCGCACCGAATAAGCCGGATAGCAAGGATAATTTCCCCCCTGCCCGCATATACTGAACGGCAGGGGGGATTACTACATGGATCGTTCGAAAATCAAAACCTTTTCCATTGTCAACGCCGTTGCGTATCTCGTGATGATCGCCGTCAATGCGTTGGCACAGCTCCGCGTTCTCGGCGGGAAAACCACCGCCGAGATCTCCGACAAATACCCGTCGCTATTCACACCGGCGGGCATCACCTTTGCCATTTGGGGCGTGATATACGTTCTGCTGGCAATTTTTATCGTGCGACAGCTTCTGCGCTCCGGATGGGGACTGACCAAAAAAGCCGGGTGGCTGTTCATACTGTCCTGTGTTCTCAATGCGTTATGGATCATTGCCTGGCAATTTGAATGGATCTTGCTGTCCACGGTCGATATTGTTCTGCTGTGGGTCGTGCTGTGGAGACTGGAACAGCAAATGCGGGAGGAAAAGCTCCTTGACCGCATCACCTTCAGCATC
Organism: uncultured Clostridia bacterium; assembly: GCA_937902305.1. Classification (GTDB taxonomy): domain Bacteria; phylum Bacillota; class Clostridia; order Oscillospirales; family Acutalibacteraceae; genus UBA5905. Next base: position 3,351 of record CALDHV010000103.1, on the reverse strand, counting down.
TACTACGCATGGATCACCGTGGCAACTGTTGCCGCCGTTTTCTCGCTCATCACGCGGTACGCACCCGGCTGGACGGAAACGCTGTTTGCACAGATCCTCACCGTTGTCGCACTGATCCTGACCGGGTGGCTTTCCTATACGGTCGGTTGGGCACAGCGCAATATCGCCTATATCGCCACCATTCTGTGGGCGCAGATCGGCATTATGATCCGTCACCTGTCTGCGACCGGCTATGCGGGACGCTTCCCCGGCATCATTGCCGTGTGTGTCATTGTCGAAGCGGTCAGCGCCGGTTGTCTCATTGCCGTATGCTTGCGGCAACGCAAAAAGGAAGAATAGAAAAAATCACCGCACCCGACCGGGTGCGGTGATTTTATGTTTGCTACTATTTCCGATCGCGCGCGATCAGCAATCGGACGGCTTCGACGGCGGTCACGATCGCATCGTGGGTATCGTGCACCGTGGGATTGGACATCCCGAGCCGATCCCGCTCCTGGTTCCACACGCAGGAGAAGATCGCACCGGCGCGGGCGCGCAATACGGACGACACAGTGAACAGCGCCGCCCCCTCCATTTCGGAGGCGAGACAGCCCGCCGCGATCCAGGCGCGCCACTTGTCGTTGAGCTCATAGCCGACCGGCATACGGTCGGGATCGTGCTGACCGTAGAACGAGTCCTTGCTCTGCGCAACACCGACATGGTGCCGGAAGCCCAGCTTCTCCGCCGCGCTGACCAGCGCATTGGTCACGGTGAAATCCGGCACGGCGGGATACTCGATCGGGACATACTCCCGGCTGGTGCCCTCCATACGAATGGAGCCGGTCGCAATGACCAGATCGCCGCCGATCACCTCGGTCTGCATACCGCCGCAGGTGCCGACCCGGATGAAGGTATCCACCCCGGTGCGGTACAGCTCCTCCACGGCAATGGCGGTAGACGGCCCGCCCATACCGGTGGACATCACCAGCACCGGCACCCCGTCCAGCTCACCGAGCCAGGTGGTATACTCGCGGTTTTGCGCGTAAAACCGCGCATTATTCAGTTGAGCGGCGATCTTTTCCACCCGTCCGGGATCACCCGGCAGGATGGCATAGCGCGCACCGTGTCCCGCGTTAAAGCCGATATGATACGATTGTTCGATTTCCATAATCTCCCTCCCCGCGGGAAAAACCGATCAGCGGATGGTCAGAATATCCGCAAAGCCGGTGATCTCAAAGACCTCATTGACGTCCTCATTGACGTTGAACAGCTCCATCGAGCCCTGCTTGTTCATCGTCTTTTGCGCGGCAAGCAAAACACGCAGTCCGGCAGAGGAGATGTACTCGAGCTTGGCAAAATCCATTTCCAGCTCGGTGATCCCACCGAGAGAGGCGTTCAGCTCCGCCTCAAGGCTCGGAGCCGTGGTGGTGTCCAACCGTCCGATCAGACCAACCGTCAGTTTGCTGCCATCTTGTGTTTTTACGATTTCCATTGTTTGTTCCTCCGTTTTTCAAAAGTTTTTGACCATCGTGAAGATGTTTTGATTGTCTTTACGCTCATAGCGTACCTCGTCCATACTCTTTTTGACCATAAAGATCCCCAGACCGCCTATGCCGCGTTCCTCCGCGGACAGGGTAATATCGGGATCGGCTTTCGCCAGCGGGTCAAACGCCATACCGGAGTCGATCAGCGTGATCGAAACCGAGGACGGGGTTGTGTCGATCTGCATGGTGACATCGCCGGTGCCCTCTCCGTAAGCGTAGTGAGCAACATTGACGAACATTTCCTCCACACAGACCGTGATCTGCATAACCCATTTCATCGGGCAATCCACTTTTTCCAGTTCTTCTTCCACCAAAGCAAGCGCATCCGCCAAAGTGTCATCGCTTGCCGCATAGACCTTTTCTATCATATTTGCCTCATTCCTTCCGAAAAAGACGCACCGTCATTACGCCGTCACTTCGTCGCTCTCGTTCGTCGTTTTCGGGGCAACGGCTTTCTTCTTATACTCCAAGCACAGCATCGTAATATCGTCGAACTGCGGTGCTTTGCCGACGAACTTATCGATATCCGCCTTCACCTGCGGCAAAAGCTCATCCGGGGTCTTATCCGAGTTCGCCGCCAGACATTGACCAAGGCGATCCATACCGTACAGTTGATTATTGGCATCCGTCGCTTCGGTTACACCGTCGGTGTACTGGAATATCTTGTCACCCGGCTCCAGCATCATCGAACCGGACTTATATTTCATATTCTCCATACCGGACAGAACAAACGCGGAACGGATTTTATACGGTTCAAACTTACCGTCCTGCTTGCAGATGAACGGGGTCTCGTGTCCGGCGTTGACAAAGCGGAACTCGCCGGTCACGAGGTCGAGCACGCCCTCAAAGGCGGTCACGAACAAGCCCTCGCTGTCGGACTCGCACAGCAGGTTATTGACATTCGTGAAGATCGTTCCGAGGTCGGTATCGGGCTGGGTGTGATCCTTGAGCAGAGTCTTGGCAATGACCATGAACAGAGCCGCGGGCACGCCCTTGCCGGAAACGTCCGCCATAACAATAGCGATGTGGGTCTCATCCACCATAAAGAAGTCGTAGAAATCGCCACCGACCTCCTTAGCCGGGGTCATCGTGGCATACACATCGAACTCATCACGATCCGGGAATGCCGGGAAGATGCTCGGTAGCATCGAAGCCTGGATATGCGTCGCAACATCCAGCTCGGCACCGATACGCTCTTTTTCGGCGGTGACCTTCGCCAGGTTGGTCATATAGTCATCGAGGTCAAGCGCCATCATATTGAAGGCGTGGGACAGATCCTCAAGCTCATCGCCGGTTTTGATGTCCATCCGATATTGCAGATTGCCGCCGGAAAGCACCTCGGCACCCTCCTTGAGCTTGAGCACGGGACGGACGACCGCCTGCCGCACGAACAGGATATAAAGCAACAACGCGACAACGATGATCGCAAACGAGATGCCGAGGATGGTATACAAGAACGAATTAAGGAGATCACGCACCTCCTGCATATCCAGGATATACTGGATCTCCGCTACGGCTTTACCGTTTTCGTCGAGGATCGGCGCAACGGCAGTATAGTTGTAGCCATAAGCGTTATCCACGACCATGGGGATCTCGGTGCCCTTGTTGTTTTTGTAAAGCTCGGCGACATCCAGATAGATCTGATACTGATCCTCCAGCAATTTGCCGTTCGGATCAAGAGCGCCATCCGCATAGGGAATGTCGCTGCCGTACGGGAGCTGGTACTCGGGAAGATCGCCCATCTCCTCCACCATTGCATCAATGTAGAAGGTAACGCTGTCCTCATCGGGGATGGTCAGCGAAGATAGGTGATCTCGCCATCCTTTTT
>CALDHV010000102.1 GCA_937902305.1 uncultured Clostridia bacterium | reverse complement strand
CCGTGTCGTAGCCGTCGGGGAAAGTGGTGATGAACTTATCCGCCTGGGCATAGTCCGCCGCCCGCCGTAGCTCCTCGTCGGTGGCGTTTTCGTCGCCCCAGCGCAGATTTTCGGAGATCGTGCCGGAGAAAAGCGTGTTCTTCTGTAACACCACGCCGACCCCGTCCCGCAGGTGACGAAGGGAGTAGTCCCGGACATCGACCCCGTCCACCAGTACCTCGCCGCTGTCCACATCGTACAGACGGGAGATGAGCGCGATGAGGGTCGATTTTCCGCATCCCGTTGAGCCGATGATGCCGACGGTCGAGCCGGCGGGAATGGTCAGATTGATATGGTCGAGCACCCGCTCCTCATTGTGCTTATAGTAGCGGTAGCAGACATCGCGGAACTCCACCGTCCCCTCGGTGACGGTACGCTCGGGCTGTACCGCGTCGGTGTCATCGAGGTCGATCGGCTCATCCAGCACCTCACGGATGCGGCGGGCGGATGCCAGCGCGCGGGAGGAGAACATCAACAGCATCGTCACCATCATCAGCGACGACAGTATCTGCGTGACATAGGTCACGAATGCCGACAGATCGCCGACCGGCATATCGCCGCTGAGCACGATCCTGCCGCCGAGCAACAGCACCACCAGCACGGTGATATTCATAAACAGCGTGGTGATGGGTTGCATAAAGATCATTACCCGCATCGCCCGGATGCCGGCACCCTTGAGGTCGCGGTTTGCCCGGCTGAACTTGCCGATCTCGTGATCCTCCCGCACGAACGATTTGACCACGCGGACGTTGGTGATATTTTCCTGCACGGTCGAGTTGAGCCCGTCGATCTTTTCCTGCATCGCGGAAAAGCGCGGGAATCCCTTGGATATGATGACACCGATGACCGCCAGCATCACCGGGATGCTGACCGCAAACACGACCGACAGCGACGGGCGCATCAGGATCGCCATAATCAAAGCGGCGATCATCATGCCCGGTGCGCGCAACGCCATACGGAGTAGCATATTGACAAAGGTCTGTAGCTGTGACACATCATTGGTCAGACGCGTGACCAGCGATCCGGTCGAAAACTTGTCGATATTGGCAAAGGAAAAGCGCTGTACCTTGGCGTAGACATCACTGCGCAGATCGGCGGCGAAATTGACCGACGCCTTGGCACCGAACCACGCGCCGCCGATGCCGCCCGCCATCATCAGCAGGGCAACGGCGATCATCAGCAGCATCGTCCACAGACTGCCGGCGACCGTCAGCGTGCCGGCGTTGGCGCGATTGATGACCACCGACAACAGCTTCGGCATCACGACCTCCCCCACGACCTCGACGATCATACAGATCGGGCCGCAGATGAAATAGGGGAGATAGGGGCGTATGTACTTATACCATTTCCATTGTTTCATATTCTTCATCCTTTCGCCGCTTCGCGGTCAAATGTGTCGCAGGCGGATTGCAGATTATCGGTCATTTTTTCGAGCAGGGAGTATAGCGTTTGCTTTTCCTCATCGGTCAGATCCCGATACATCGTGCGGATCATAAAATCCCGCCCTTTTCCACAGGCGGCATCCATTTTCTGCCCCTCGGGGGTCAGATACAGATGGATGATCCGCGCATCCGTCTCGTCCCGGCGGCGCTCGATCAGCCCGGCGGCTTCCATCCGCTTGACGGAGATCGCCACCGAGGCAGCGGAGATCTCCATTTCTTCGGCAAGCTCCTTTTGCGTCAGTCCGGGGCGCTGTCGGATGCGGAACAGCATAATGGGATGTCCGTTGAACAGCCCGATGGACTGGAAATAGCGGTGCATCGTGCGCCGGTGTGTGCGCATAAACAGGGCAAACCGATCCTCCAATGCCTCGACATTGACGGCTTTCGGCATAAAAAGGCCTCCTTTTTCTTTTGTCATAATACAAGTATACCCGTTTTCGGCGGCGGCGTCTATCCGCAAAACGCCGATAGTTAAACGTAAAACTTTTTTATTTTATTGCATTTTGACGAAAAAAGGGGGGCGTTAAAAAACGAATTTTTTAACGCCCCGAAGAATGATAATTCAGAATAAGATGCGCTTCAATACCGGCCCGATCACCTGCGCCATAAAGTAGAAGCCGAGGTCGGTGGGATGACAGCCATCCACCGTGCAGGAATCGGCAAGCTCGCCGGCGAAGAAATCCGCGCCGTTGATAAAATAGACGTTTTGGTCACCGCTCTCCACCGCGCGGTGGTAGGTATCGGCGATCACCGCCAGCCGTTGATTGGCATCCCAACTGCCGGCATAATCCGGGCGGGAGATCATCATAATGGGCAGGTCGGGATGCGCGCGGCGCACCGTTTCGTAGAAATTATAATGCGTCTTTTTCAGATGCTCCGGGTTGGGGGCGTTGTGGTCATAGTCGAGAACGAATGCCGCCATGTCCAGCGAGGCGATATAGTCCGCGATCTCCTGCTCACCCTTAGCGCTGCCGGAGAAGCCGAGATTGATGTAGTCCATATTGAGCGACCGGGACAGATGGCCCTGATAACAGTTGCCGGGACGGGAGGCGCATCCTCCCTGCGTGATGGACGAACCGTAGAATATCACCGGCTTTTCGTTACGGTATTCCTCCACACCGGCGGTGAGGCGACAGCCCTCCTTGACGCCGATATACAGCCGGTCAACATCATTGTAGAGCGGCAGGCCGAGCACATAGTCGGTCATTTCGGCGGGGACGCGGATCAGACCCTCGACCCCCTGCGTGACCTCCTCGTAGTTATACCCCGGGAATACGGCGCCGACAAAGCGGTGAACGCCGTCCTTGACCCGATAGAGGTCTGCGCCGCTGGAGCCGGCACCTGCCATATGCCCCATAAAGCGGAAGCCGCCCCATTCCATTTTGACGGCGATATAGGGGGAGTCGGTGGCAAAGCGTACCCGGATGCCGGCGGTGTGCCGGTTGAGCCACGCCACCCCGTCGCTGACCGATTTCGCGATCTCCTGCGGGATGCGCATCAGCGGAGCATCCGGACTGTTCTGCGCCGTGGCTCCGCACAGACGGAACGGCTCGCCCAGCGCATTGTTCCACACGATGTCTTTTTCCTCGAGAGCGGATGCCAGCTTGAGATTGGGATCGATTTTGACAATATCCATAACGGATGCCTCCTTACAGTATTCTGCCGAGATAATTGGTCAATGCGATCATCAGCGGCATGGTGACAATGGACATCAAGGTGCTGACCGACACGAGATTGACGCTCAGGAGCGGGTCGCGGTCATAGCGGGTTGCAAACATCGTGCAGGCGGTGGCAACCGGGGTGCTGATGCAAATCATCAGCGAGGTGAGGAGCGTCCCGCGGATGCCGCACGCCAGCAGGATCGCCAGTGCGACGAGCGGCATCACGACCAGCCGCATCGCCAGGCAGAGATAACTGCGCTTGTCCCGGAGCGCCTCGCGGATGTTGGTCTTGGCAAGATAATAGCCGACGATGAGCATCGGGAGCGGGGTGTTGAGACTGCCGATGTGCCCGATGGCATCCATCACCGGCCCCGGGATCGGCAGACCGCTGATAAAGACGATCAGACCGATCATAACGCCGATGATGCCGGGATTGGTGACGATGCGTTTAAAGGACAGCGTGTCGGTCGTGCCGCTCATATCCGCTACGCCGTATGTCCAGACGACGATATTGAACACGATCACATACGCCGCGCAAAAGAATACGCCGTCATCACCCAATATCGCCTCCTGCAACGGGATCGCCATATATCCGGCGTTGGAGAAGATCATCGCAAAGCGGAAGATGCGCCGCCGTTCCTCATCCTTGTCGCGGAACAGCAGGTGCGCGACCCCGATCAGCGCGGCGTGATTGAGCGCACACACCAACAGCACGAGCATAAAATCCCGCAACAACGCCGGGTCAAAGTCTCGTGCGCAGGACTTGATAATGATACAGGGGGTAGCAAACAGCAGGGCGATGTTGGCACAGCATTTGACTGCACCGTCATTGAGCACCTTCGTCCTCTGACAGCACGCACCGACAAAAATCAGAATAAACAGCGTCAGCACATTTTGCGCGACTGTCCACAAATCGTTGATCATCGACAAATACCTCATTTTTCCATCCATTTGGCTTATCCTATCACAGCCGCGACAAAAGTGCAACCGAAAACGGGAAAAAACTTGCTTTGGCAAGCAATTTTTGTTATACTGGAAAATGGAAAGGGCGGTGCGGAAAATGGAGGACATCACGATGCGGGTGATCGCCCGCATACAGACGGATTTTACCACCAAGTTCGGCGTGCCGCGCCAAAGCGGGCTGGTGCCCGAAACACAGGGCAGGATCGTATTTGAGCCGCCCTATCGCAACCCCGACGCTCTGCGCGGACTGGACGGATTTTCGCATTTGTGGCTGATCTGGCAGTTCTCCGAGGCGGTGCGGGAGGAATGGTCACCGACGGTGCGCCCGCCGCGACTGGGCGGAAACGCGCGTATGGGGGTTTTTGCTACCCGCTCCCCGTTCCGCCCGAATGCGATCGGGCTATCCTCGGTCGCCCTGTGCGGTATCGACCTGCATACCCCCGATGGCCCAGTCATCCGGGTGGCGGGTGCTGATCTGACTGACGGGACGCCGATACTGGATATCAAACCCTATCTTGCCTATACCGACAGCCACCCCGATGCGACCGGCGGCTTTGTCGCCGGGCTGGGGGAGCGGCGGCTGACCGTTTCCTGCGATCCCGATCTGCTGGAGCCGCTGTCGCCCGAGGCGCGCGCGGCGTTGCCGGCGGTGCTGGCGCAGGATCCGCGCCCGACCTATCAATCCGACCCGGAGCGGGTGTACGGGATGGCGTTCGGCGGCTGTGAGGTCAGATTTACCGTGAACGGGGATACGCTGACTGTGCTGGCGGTCACACCGTCTCCCGAAACGCCGAAAAAGTGATAAAAAAAGCGATAAAAATGCTGGTATTTTCCGAAAAGATGTGCTACAATTACCGTGTGATTTTTTTGTGCAAGCAGAAAGGATGCTGAACAATGGATTTTGCTACGAAAAAAGAGCTTTCGATCATCGCCACGAAAATCCGGATGGCGGTCATCGAGGGCACCTATCACGCCAAGAGCGGTCATCCCGGCGGTTCTCTGTCTATCGCGGATGATTTGGCGTATCTCTATTGGAAAGAATTGCGTATTAATCCCGCCGAGCCGCAGAAGCCCGATCGGGATCGTTTTGTGCTCTCTAAAGGGCACGCGGCACCTGCGTTGTACGGTGCGCTTGCTCTGCGGGGCTATTTTCCGGAGGAGCTGATCCCGACCCTGCGGCATATCGGCTCGATCCTGCAGGGACACCCGGATATGAAGCACATTCCTGGTGTGGATATGTCCTCCGGCTCGCTCGGTCAGGGCATTTCCTGCGCGGTCGGCATGGCGCTGTCCGCCAAGATCGACCGCAAGGATTTCCGTGTGTATACCATCCTCGGCGACGGTGAGATCGAGGAGGGACAGGTCTGGGAGGCGTCGATGTATGCCGCCGCCAAGAAGCTGGACAACCTCGTGGTCATCGTGGATAACAACAATTTACAAATCGACGGCACAGTGGAGGAGGTCAACTCCCCCTATCCGATCCCGGAAAAGTTCGCGGCGTTCGGTTTCCACGTTATCGAGATCGACGGCAACGACTTTGACCAGATCGAGGCGGCACTCAATGAAGCGCGTACGGTCAAGGGTCGGCCCACCGCCATTGTGCAAAAGACCGTCAAGGGCAAGGGCGTATCGTATATGGAAAATCAATGCGGATGGCACGGCGTCGCGCCGAAGCAGGAGGACTACGAGCGCGCGATGACCGAGCTCCGCGCACGGCTGACGGAATGGGAGGGCAAGTAAGATGGAGGAGATCATCAAAAAAGCGACCCGCGAGGGCTACGGCGAGGGCTTGGTGGAGCTGGGTGCGGAATATCCCGACCTGGTGGTGCTGGATGCCGACCTTGCCTCCGCGACCAAGACCGGCGCATTCAAAAAGGCGTATCCCGACCGGTTCTTCGATACCGGCATCGCCGAGGGCAATATGATGGGCATTGCCGCAGGGCTTGCCGCGACCGGCAAGACGGTGTTTGCGTCCTCCTTTGCAATGTTTGCCGCGGGACGCGCCTTTGAGCAGGTGCGCAATTCCATCGGCTACCCGCACCTCAATGTGAAGATCGGGGCGACCCACGCCGGCGTTTCGGTCGGCGAGGACGGCGCGACCCACCAATGCTGTGAGGATATTGCACTGATGCGCTCAATCCCGGGTATGACCATTCTCAACCCGGCGGACGCGGTCGAGGCAAAGCAGGCTATGCGGGCGGCGGTCGAGCATGACGGCCCGGTCTATCTGCGGTTCGGGCGTTTCCCGGTGCCGGTCATCACCGACCCGGAGGATAAGTTTGAGATCGGCAAGGGCAAAGTGCTGACCGAGGGGGACGATCTGACCATCGTGGCGACGGGCCTGCTGGTCAGCGAAGCGCTTGCCGCGGCGGAGATCCTGCGCGAGCGCAATGTGTATGCCCGCGTCATCAATATGGCGACCATCAAGCCGATTGATCGGGATATTCTGATCCGGGCGGCGCGGGAGACCGGCGCGATCGTTACGGCGGAGGAGCACAATATCATCGGCGGCCTCGGTAGTGCGGTGGCGGAGGTCATCGCGGAAACCGTGCCGGTGCCGGTGGTGCGGGTCGGCGTGGAGGACACCTTCGGGCAGTCCGGCCCGGCGGCGGATCTGCTGAAGCTGTACGGGCTGACGGCGGAGAATATCGCGGATAAGGCGGAAAAAGCATTGGCGATGAAGATTGCTTTGTCATAAGAGGGGGAGACCGGTATGCTGATCAGTTCACAGACGGGCGCGCTTGCGGTTTCGCCCGAGACGGCGCGGCAGAATATGCCGCTGTTCGCGGCGGCGGGCTTTGACGCGCTGGATTTCGGCTTCTGCGGCATCCTGCGGGATACGTGGCATCATAAGCGCAGTGAGGTGTTTGATCTGCCGCACGATGAGATGATGGCGTATTTTGCCGGCATCAAGGAAGCGGCGGTCGAAAACGGGCTGCGCTTCGGGCAGACCCACGCGCCGTACCCGACGCAGTTTGTGGGCGACGGTATGGAGGAGTATAACGCCTACCTCAAGGAGACCTTGCTCAAATGTATCGAGCTGACCGGCTTTTTCGATTGCCCGTATATCGTTATCCATCCCGTATTCGGCGATTATACCGCGGCACTTTCCGCCGAGGAGGAGCACCGTGTCAATGTGGAGTTTTACGCCTCGCTGATCCCGGCGCTCCGGGCGGCGGGCGTGGTGGCGTTGCTCGAAAATATGTGGGTGAGCTGCCGCGGGAAGATCTACGGCGCGGCGTGCTCGGATTTTCACGAGGTCAACCGCATCATCGACGAGCTGAATACCATCGCCGGGGAGGAGCGGTTCGGCTACTGCTTCGACAGCGGTCACGCGACCATCGTCGGAGCGGATATGGAGCGGTCGATCCGTCTGCTTGGTAAGAACATCAAGGCGGTTCATCTGCACGATGTGGACGGGGTGCACGATAATCACACCACCCCGTTTGTCGGTATCACCGACTGGAAGCGGGTGCTGACCTCCCTGCGGGAGATCGGCTATGCCGGTACGCTCAATTTTGAGGCGGCGACGGCGTGGGAAATGTACCCCGAGGAGGTGCGTCCGCAGGCGATCGCCCTGCTCGGCGCGATTGGGCGGCATTTCCGCACGCGCTATTTCGGGTGACGAATGATGAAAAAGAACGACATCAATATGTGTGAGGGGCCGTTGCTCGGGAATATCCTGCGCTATACGGTGCCGATCATTCTGACAAGTGTATTGCAACTACTGTTTAACGCGGCTGACCTCATCGTGGTCGGCCGCTTCTGCGGTAGCGCGTCGGTGGCGGCGGTGGGAGCGACCGGGTCGCTGACCCAACTGATGGTCAACTTTTTTGTGGGCTTGAGCGTCGGCGCCGGCGTGGTAGTGGCGCAGGAGCTCGGCGCGGGGCACGGCGAGAAGGTGTCCGGCGCGATCCATACCGCCATCCCGGTCGCGTTTATCTGCGGCGTGTTTCTGACGGTGGTCGGTATCGCCTATTCGCCGACGATGCTCGGGTGGATGGGCACACCCGCTGATGTTATTGACGCATCGTCGGTTTATATGCGGCTGTATTTCGCCGGTATGGCGCCGAGCATGGTGTATAATTTCGGCGCGGCGATCCTGCGCGCGGCGGGGGATACCCGCGGGCCGCTGTGGTATCTGACTGCGGCGGGCGTTTTCAATGTTCTGCTCAATGTCATCCTCGTGGTGGTATTCGATATGCATGTGGCGGGCGTGGCGCTGGCAACCACGATGTCGCAGATCTTGGCGGCGGCGCTGACGATGCGGGCGCTGTGGAAGCGCTCCGATGCCTGCCGCTTTCGCTTGCGCGAGGTCAGGATCCGCCGGAGAATGCTCGG
>CALDHV010000101.1 GCA_937902305.1 uncultured Clostridia bacterium | reverse complement strand
ATGTAGATGCCGAAGCCGTGGCGGTTGATGAGGCCGGTGTGGTGGATGTAGTTGTTAAAGGCGAGGTTGCCGTCCCGGTCCTCGGGCGTCGGCGCCGCCACGTCGTAGCCCCGCTCCAGGCTGACGCCGTAGCCGCCCTCCGAGAGATCGGCGTACTTGTGCCCACAGACCTCAAACCGCGCCTGATCCCATGTCGTATTGAAATGCGTCGGGCGCTCGATGGTGCCGAACTGGATCTCATAGGTCGCCTTGTCGGCGTTGATGTCGGTCGGGAACGCCGACTTGAGCATCTGATGATGGCGTTTCCAGTCAAGGGTCGTTTCAAAGTCGATTTGCCCGAGTGTGTCGTAGAACCAGACCGTCTGGGTGACGGTAGAATCCATATACGGGCGGGTGACGCGGATACCGACCCGCGCGCCGTCCTCCACCACCGCCATATCGGTGAAATCGGACAACACCTGATATTCGTCCCGCTCGTAGCTTTGCCACTCCCACGCGTCATAGTCATCGGGATAGTCGGCATAAACGCGCAGCTCGTTGCCGATCTGACCCGCCGCCAGCACCTCGCGGGCGGCGCGCTTATCGTAGATCGAGATGATCTGCCAGCGATCGTTGAAACGGACGGTGTAGCGGTCGGTCTCTACCGTATCGCCGTCCACGCGGACGTGGTTTTCGGTGACAAAGGCATCGGTCGCCGCATAACCCTTGGAGGGAATACCGCTGACCAGCGCCGTCACGCCGTCCACCTTGACCGTGCCGTTGCCCGCAAAGGAATGGGGATTGAATACGACATATCCCTCCTTTGCCGCGATCGCGTCGGCGATCTGCGCACGGATGCCGTCCCGCAGTCCGCGACCCGTCTCCAGCAGGGCGGTATAATCCTTGCGGCACTGCTCATACACCGGCTGAATGGACGAGCCGGGGATAATATCGTGGAACTGATTGGTGAGGATGGTCTCCCATCCGTCGTGCAACGTCGCCTTATCATACGCCGTGCCGAGCAGGGCTTGTCCGATCTTGCCCAGACATTCGGCATCCATATATAGGAACTCGGCGGCGCGGTTGGATTTCTTATTGAAGCTTTGGGTGGTATAGGTGCCGCGGTGGAACTCCAGATACAGCTCTCCCTGCCAGATCGGGACATCGGGATTATTCTCCATCTTTTTCTCCAGCCGCCGCAGGAAATCGCCCGCAAAGTCGATTTTCGCATTCGGACTGCCGGGGACACCGTAGGCACCGCGACGCAACAGCTCGAGATGCTCCTCGGTCGGGCCGCCGCCGCCATCACCGAAGCCGTAGGTCAAGATCGCCTCATTGTTGAGGTTTTTGTTCGAATACCGCTTGTAGGTGCCGGCGATCATCGGCGCGTTGGTACGACCGACATAGGTCGTATACCGCTCCGACTCATTGCCGTGGTCATCCTGCGGAGTGAGGAAATAGCTGTTGATGCCGGTACCGTCGATGCCCTTCCAGCGGAAGGTATCTACGGGCATGGTGTTGTCGTCGTTCCAGCTGATCTTGGAGGTGACGAACC
>CALDHV010000100.1 GCA_937902305.1 uncultured Clostridia bacterium | reverse complement strand
TAAAATCAAACTTCTCCAGCAAAGATGCGTGATACAGCGCGCTGTCCCGCATTGCCTCGGGGGTCGGATGCCCGTATTTTTGCAATATTTCTTTTTCGAGAGAGCCGGAATTGACCCCGATACGAATCGGAATACCGCGACGTCGACACTCATCCGCCACCGCCTTGACCCGACTCTCGTCGCCGATGTTGCCGGGGTTGATACGGATCTTGTCCGCGCCCGCCGCCGCCGCCTCCAGCGCCAGCCGGTAATCAAAATGGATGTCCGCCACGATCGGCACCGAAACCGCTTCTTTCAGCGCGGCGACCAACGGCACCGCCTCGGCATCCGGCACAGCGGTGCGGATAATGTCGCACCCCGCCGCCTGCAACCGCTTCGCCTGCTCAATGTTACCGGCGATGTCGTGTGCCGGAACATTGAGCATCGACTGCACCGTGATCGGCGCGCCGCCGCCGACGGTCAGCGAACCAACGCGGACTTCTCTGCACTTACGTCTTTCCATCGTTCGTCATTCCTTATGTGAATAGTCTTGTAATATCCGAATAGGTGATAAACAGCATTAACAGCATCAACAATACCAACCCCGCAAAGTGGATCATACCCTCATATTTCGCGGGGACGGGCTTGTGAGTGATGCCCTCCCATACCAAAAACAGCAGACGACCGCCATCCAACGCGGGCAACGGCAGGAGATTGAAAACGCCCAAATTGACAGTGATCAGCACCATCAGCATTACAAGCGACTGCCAGCCGAGAACGGAATGAGCGTTGCCGACGGCATCGGCGATGATGTCCACCGTGCCAACCGGCCCGGACAATTCGTTGACCCCGAAGCGTCCGCGAATAAGATCGACCAGCGAACGCCACACCACCGTGGCGACCGACACCTCCTGCTTTGCCGCCTCGGAAAAGACATTGAGCGGGGTGCGCACCTTGCCAAGCACCGAAAAATCGTACCGCAGATACCGTCGTCCGCTCGCTTCATCCTCCACCAGCTCAAACGCCACCGCGTCGAGGCGCACCTTTTGCCGCTTACCGTCCACGGTACGGCGCACCACCATCGACAGCACGCCGTCGGGATCGCTCTGCATCTCCATCGTCAGGTCGGTATCCATAAAGATACGCCGCCCGTTGACCGAAAGGATGGTGTCACCCGTCCGCAAACCACCGGCATATGCCGGGGTCGTTTCGGAAAGAGAAGCAATGGTCGTCGTCGGCAACAGCACCGTGCCGCTGTCATCATACGGCGGCTGGAGAAAGGCGTAATATCCGACCAGCAGGACATATCCCACCAGCAAGTTCATTAACGCACCCGCCGACAGGATGATAAACCTCTGCCACACCTTCTTACGTCCGAAGGAGCGCTCCGGAGCGGCACCGGCAGTTCTGCCGCCGTTGCCGCCAAGCGCCTCGGGGGTAGTCACGCCCTCGTCCTCACCCTCCATCGCGCAAAATCCGCCGATCGGGAAGGCGCGCAGGGTGTAAAGCGTTTCCCCTTTTCCCCAATGCAGGAGCTTCGGGCCCATACCGATGGCAAACTCATTCACCCGCACGCCCAATTTACGCGCGGCAAAGAAATGCCCAAGCTCGTGGCTCAGGATCAGCACGCCGAGCATCAGCAATGCCGCCGCTATTTTCAGTACTGTCATCAAAGCAGTGAAAATAGGTCAACCCTCATTTCGCATTTTCAATCTTCTGCGCCGTTTCGCGCCGCACCTGCTCATCCGCCGCAAAAACGTCCTCGACGCTATGCGGTACCGGGAGCGGTCTATCCAAAGCATCCCCCGCCAGCCGGGTAATATCCGAAAAAGCGATCTTACCCTGCAAAAATGCACCAACCGCGACCTCGTTGGCGGCGTTGAGCGCCGCCGGATACAACCCACCCTGCCGCAAAGCACGGCGGGCAAGCCCCGGTGCCGGGAAAGCCTCATCATCCGGCTCGCGGAAGGTAAGCGTGCCCCACTCCTCCAGGCGCAGTTGGCGTACCGGGGACGGTACGCGCGCCGGATAGGTCAGCGCATATTGGATCGGGATACGCATATCCGGCACACCGAGCTGTGCCAGCACGGCGTTATCATCATATTCGATTAAAGAGTGAACAATGCTCTCCCGATGTACCAAAATATCAATTTTTTCCGGCGGCAGGTCAAAAAGCCACCGCGCCTCGATCAGCTCCAGCCCCTTGTTCATCATAGTAGCACTGTCGATGGTGATTTTCTGCCCCATCGACCAATTCGGGTGATGCAAGGCATCCTCGCGCGTCACTTGTTCGAGCTCTGCCCGGCTTTTGCCGAAAAACGGGCCGCCGGACGCCGTCAAAATGATGCGTTTGAGGGCGCGGTCGGTCGGCGGCTGACCCTGCAAGCACTGGAAAATCGCGCTGTGCTCGCTATCCACCGGCAACAGCCGGACACCCGCCGCCCGGACTGCCTCAGTCACGAAAGCGCCGCCCGCGACCAGCGTCTCCTTGTTAGCAAGCGCGACATCCTTACCGGCGGCGATGGCGGCAAGCGTCGGGCGCAAGCCGACCATTCCGACCACCGATACCAGCACGGTATCCGCCTCATCCAGCGCGGCGAGGGCACACAGCCCCTCCATCCCGCTGTAGACCTTGACCGGCAGGTCACGCACCCGCGCGCGCAGATCTGCCGCCGCCCGCTCATCGTACATCGCCGCGACCGGCGGTAAAAAACGGCGGATCTGCTCCTCCAACTTATCCGTCTGCCGTGCGGCGGCAAGCCCGACGATGCGGTAGCCCGCCGCCTCGGCGACCTGCAGGGATTGTGTCCCGATCGACCCGGTCGAGCCGAGAATCACCAGATTTTTCATCCCATCCATACCGTTCACCCCACAAAGATACGCAAGCACAGCAAAAGTGGGGCGATGATAAGAACGCTGTCAAAACGATCCATCACGCCGCCGTGACCCGGCATCAAATTGCCGTAGTCCTTGATGCCGCACTGCCGCTTGACGATCGAGGCAAACAGATCGCCGCAAACCGACAGCGGAGCAAGCACCAGCGCATACAGCGCCAAGCGGATGAGCGATACGCCCATCCCTGTGACGGTCTGATAGATCACCCCGGTCAGCACCGCACTGCCGACGGATACGACCCAGCCACCAAAAAAGCCCTCCCAGCTTTTCTTCGGGCTGATGACGGGGGTCATCTTATGCTTGCCGAAAAACGTGCCGACAAAATACGCGCCGGTATCGCTCATCCACGGAATGACCAGCACGAGAAAGATCGACAGCATCCCGTCCGCCGTGCCCCGCATATGCGCCAGCGAGGCAAAGCCGACGGTGACATATACTGTGGCAAACGCCGCCCATCCGCCGGTCACGGCATCCGTCGTGGCGTGGTTTTTCAGCAAAAACAGGATGACAGCCACCCAAAACAGCAACGGCAATACCACCGTCGCCACCGATGCGAACGGTGACGACCGGGAGAAATAGATCA
Source organism: uncultured Clostridia bacterium (assembly GCA_937902305.1). Lineage (GTDB taxonomy): Bacteria > Bacillota > Clostridia > Oscillospirales > Acutalibacteraceae > UBA5905. Next base: position 5,439 of record CALDHV010000100.1, on the reverse strand, counting down.
ACAGCACCTCCGCCAAAGCAAATACCATTGCGATGACTGTCAAGGTGTTTCGCTTTACATATCCTGTATTATGCAAAAGCTCCCAAACGGCGATCGCCGCCAGTGCCGCCATTGCCGCGGCAAAAACCGCCGTATACGGGCAAATCAGTACCGCCAGCAACAGAACAATACCGACCGCCGCCGAAATGATCCTCGTTTTCATACGATCCTCCTTAAACCCCTCCGAAGCGACGGTTACGCCGCGCGTATTCGTCAAATGCCCGATCCAAGTCCTTTTCGGAAAAATCGGGCCACAGAATATCATCCATAAAGACAAACTCCGCATACGCGGACTGCCAGATCATAAAGTTCGACAGCCGATACTCCCCGCTCGGGCGCAATACCATATCCACCGGCGGCTGATCGGCGGTGTACAGCGCATTTTGCACCATCGTCTCGTCAATATCCTCAGGTGACAAGTCCCCTGCCTTGACACGTGCGGCAAGCATTCGCGCCGCGGCGGTGATCTCCTGCTGACCGCCGTAGTTGAGGGCGATATTCAGCACCATACCGGTTTTCCCCGCCGTGGTTTGCTCCGCCTCCTGCATCAGTTGTTGTATATCCGCCGACAGCGGAGCGCGATCCCCGATGAAACGCACGCGGATATTCTCACGCTGAAAATCCCGCAAGGACTCCTTGAGATATTGCCGCAGGAGGTTCATAATGGCATTTACTTCCTCCTCCGGGCGTTTCCAGTTTTCGGTCGAGAAAGCGTATACCGTCAAATATTTTATCCCGCGTTTCTCGCAATATTTCGTGATCTTGCGGAAGGTCTGCGCGCCGGTCACGTGACCCGCCTGCCGCGGCAGTCCCCGTTTTTTTGCCCAGCGACCGTTACCGTCCATAATGATGCCGAGATTTTGCGGCACGACGGACGGTGTTTGCTCTTTTTGGCGAACCGGCATAAAACCACTCTCCCTTTTTGTCCCGAAAAATGCGCGAAAAGCCTCCGCCGAGCCGCTGTGCGGTGGCGAAGGCCCGATCACGCGGATCAGATTTCCATAATCTCTTTTTGCTTGGCTTCTCCCGCTTTATCCACATCCTTGATAAAGCGGTCGGTGATGTCCTGTATCTTCTTTTCACCGTTTTTCTGGTCGTCCTCGGTGATTTCGGACTTTTTCTTCATATCCTTGAGCTTATCCACGGCGTCGCGGCGGATGGAGCGGATCGCGACCTTGCAATCCTCCGCCATTTTGGCGATGCTCTTGGTCAATTCCTTACGCCGCTCCTCGGTCATCGGCGGAAATTGCAGGCGCAAAGACGCGCCGTCATTCTGCGGATTGATGCCAATATCCGATGTGAGGATCGCTTTTTCGACCTCCTTGAGCACGCTTTTATCCCACGGGACAATCATCAGCGTCCGCGGGTCTGGCACCGACACCGCCGCGACCTGCTGAATGGGGGTCGCTGTGCCGTAATAATCCACCGTCAGCTTGTTGAGCACCGCCGGATTGGCACGACCGGCGCGCACCCCGTCGAACTCCGAAGCAAGGTTGAGCATACTCTTGCCCATCTTCTCCTCCGCGACTGCAAAAATCTCCTGCATTTCCATAAAACTACCCGCTTCCTTTCCGCAATATATTATTCAACTACCGTACCCACGGCTTCTCCCCGTACGGCACGAACGATATTCTCGGGATCCTCCAGATTGAATACCAAAAGCTGAATGCCGTTATCCCGGCACAGCGTTGCGGCGGTGGAATCCATCACCTTAAGCTCCTTATTCAGCACCTCGGTGTAGGTCAGGCGGTCATATTTCTTGGCATCCGGGCAAAGATGCGGATCTTTATCATACACCCCGTCCACCATACTCGCCTTGAAGATAATATCGGCGTCAATCTCCGCCGCGCGGAGCGCCGCCGCGGTGTCGGTCGAGAAGAACGGGTTACCCGTCCCGCATCCGAAAATGACGATGCGCCCTTTTTCGAGATGGCGCACGGCACGGTTGCGGATATACGGCTCGGCAATCTGATTCATTGAGATCGCCGTCTGCACCCGCACCTCACAGCCGAGTTGTTCGAGAGCATCCGCCAGACCCAGCGCGTTGATAGTGGTCGCCAGCATACCCATATGATCGGCACGGGTGCGATCCATCTTGCCGCTGGAGCGACCGCGCCAGAAATTGCCGCCGCCGACCACGATGGCGATCTGTGTACCGAGCTGTGCCGCCTGCTTGACATACTCGCAGATATGCAGAACGGTATCAAAATCCAGTCCACTGTGCGCCGGTCCCGCCATTGCCTCCCCACTGAGCTTGAGAAGAATACGCTTATACTTTGGTTGCATATACCGTCGTCCTTTCTCATCGGAGAATGCCCCGACTGTTTTTATCATTATACCGAAAAATCAAGCAGGTGTAAAGATAAAAAAAGGATTTTTTTCAATTTTTTTACATCTTTGAAAAAAGCCCCCTCCCCCCTCTTGCGAAAAACAGATATACTTGGTATAATGGAAGAGTATAAATTATGTTGGGAAGTGTTGTCGATGCTGTTGCGCAAAACCGGCGCGGTGGACTATCTGATCGCCGGACTTGGCAATCCCGGATTGAGCTATGAAGGCACACGCCACAATGCCGGATGCTCGGCACTCGGCGTATTGGCAAAGGATTGCCGGGTCGAGCTGACCAAGCGGCAATTCCACGCCCTGACCGCCACCGTCAACCTCGGTGACAAAAAGGTGCTGTTGCTCTATCCGCAGACCTTTATGAATAACAGCGGGCAGGCGGTACAGGAGGCGATGGCTTTTTATAAGCTCACGCCGGACAAACTGCTGGTGATGAGCGATGACATCTCACTGGATGTCGGGGTCGTCCGCATTCGCAAAAAGGGCAGTGACGGCGGACAAAAGGGACTGCGCAGTATCATCGAGCATATCGGGAGCGAAGAGTTTGCCCGCGTGCGCATCGGCGTCGGTGCCAAGCCCCACCCTGCTTACGACCTGGCGGAATGGGTACTGTCGAAGTTCAAAAAGGACGAATTGCCGCTGATGGAGGACGCCTTTGTCCACGCCGCCGAAGCCGCGAAGATGATCGCCGCCGGCAATATCGAAGAGGCGACCAACCGCTACTCACACTGATAATCGGAGAAGAAAACCCGTATGAGCATTTGGAATAAAGGGCTTGCCGCCCTCCCCGCCTACCGGTCGCTGGTCAGCGACATCCGCGCCGGGAAAACCCCGGTATCGCTGATCGGCACCGCGCACATCCATAAAGCCTTGATCGCCGCCGGGCTGTGTCAAACGCTCGGACGGCGCCTCGTTATGCTCACTGCCGACGAAGCGGAGGCGGCACGACTGACCGAGGATCTGCGTGCATTCGGTCTGCGGGTGCTGACCCTCCCCGCGCGGGAGCTGTCCCTGCGACAGACGGAATCCGCCTCCCGCGAATACGAGCAGATGCGTCTCGGCACGCTGGCAACGATGGCGGAGGGCAACTACGATTGCACGGTCGCGTGCATCGAGGCGGCGATACAATACACAATCCCGCCCGATGTCCTGCTGGAGCGCACGCTGACGCTGACCGCCGGTGCCGCGCTTCCGACCGATGATCTGCCCGCCGCACTTGCCGCCGCCGGCTATGAGCGCTGTCCGCAGATCGAGGGCGCAGGACAGTACGCGGTGCGCGGCGGTATTATCGACGTTTACCCCGCCGACAGTCCTGCTCCGATCCGGTTAGAGCTGTGGGGCGATACCGTCGATACCTTGAGCTATTTCGACCCGCTGACCCAGCGGCGCACCGACCCGATCGACACGGTCGCCGTGCCGCCCGCCGCAGAAATTATGTATGATGACCCGGTGGCACTTGCCGCCGCGATCGAAAAGCTGGCATCCTCCCAGCGCGGCAGAAACGCCGACACCGTCCGTGAAAATCTGCTGGCGGATGTTGACCGCCTGCGGGGCGGACTGCGCCCGCGCTCGGTCGATAAATATATTCCCCTCATCTATGAACACGCCAATCTGTTCACCTATATGCGCGATGCCGTCCTGCTCGTCAGCGAGCCGGGCAAGATCAAGGAGCGCACCCGCTCCTATCTGTGGCAGATCGGGCAGGATATGGAGGCTCTGGTAGCAGAGGGACAGCTCTGCCGGGGGCTGGACGACTATGCTCCCACGCCGGAGGTTGTCACGGGGCTGTTGCAATCCCGCGCCGCCCTGCTGATGGATGCCTTTGCCCGCGCCGAGGGCGATCTGCGCCCGCAAGCACTGTACAGCATCAACGCCCGGCAATTTCCGGTCTGGTCGGGCAAGGTGGAGCTGCTTGTCGACGACCTCAAAGACCTGCTTGCCCGCAAAATGGCGTGCGTCGTGCTGGCGGGCGGTGAGCGCCGCGCCGCCGAAGCCCTGACCGACGATCTGGTCAAGGCGGATCTGCCCGCTATTTTTGCCCCCGCGCCGAAGGAGCCGATCCGCGGACAGGTGCTGGTCACGACCGGCGGTCTTTCCGCCGGGCTGGAGCTTCCCGATGCCGCGCTGGCGGTCATCACCCACGGACGGGTCGCAACCGTTGCCCGCCGTCGCCCGAAGCGGCGCAAGGACGGCGGCATTGAGATACACAGCCTTTCCGAATTGCAGGTCGGAGACTATATCGTCCACGTTGCACACGGCATCGGCATCTATCAAGGCGTCCACCAAGTTGAGATACAGGGCGTCATCAAGGACTATATCAAGCTGGAATACGCCAAGGGCGACACGCTGTATGTCCCGGTGACGCAATTAGACCTCGTCAGCAAGTACATCGGCACAAAAGACGATGTGACGGTCAAGCTCCACCGTCTCGGTGGGCAGGAATGGCAGAAAGCCAAGACCCGCGTTCGCGCGGCAGTCAAGGATATTGCCAAAGAGCTGATCGCGTTGTACGGCAAGCGGATGGCGACCCCCGGCTACGCTTTTGGAGCGGATGAGGAATGGCAATACGATTTTGAGCGTCACTTTGAATATGAGGAAACCGACGACCAGCTCCGGTGTATCGACGAAATCAAAGCCGATATGGAACGCCCCATCCCGATGGATCGTCTTTTGTGCGGCGATGTCGGCTTCGGCAAGACCGAGGTCGCGCTCCGCGCCGCGTTCAAGTGCGTCAGCGAGGGCAAGCAATGCGCTCTGCTCGTGCCGACCACGATACTGGCATTTCAGCACTACAACACCATCGTCAAGCGCTTTGAAAACTTTCCGGTGAAAATCGAGATGCTATCCCGCTTCCGCACCGCCAAGCAACAAACGGAGATCGTGCGACGGCTCAAAAGCGGTGAAATCGACATCGTGGTCGGCACCCATCGTCTGTTGTCCGCAGATATTGTTTTCCACGATCTCGGGCTGTTTATCGTGGACGAGGAGCAACGCTTCGGCGTCCGCCACAAGGAATTTCTGAAACGCCTCCGCGCGACGGCGGACGTCCTCACGCTC
>CALDHV010000099.1 GCA_937902305.1 uncultured Clostridia bacterium | reverse complement strand
GATGCAGCACAGATCATCTCCCGCATCAACGGCTTCACCTATGTGCAGACCAAGTATGACTATCTGTCCGCGGACGTCAAGGAGGATCACGCGCTGACCGTCGTCAGCAAGACCGCCACATCGGTTACGCTTGCCGCTGTGGACGGCTACCAGTATCGCCGCGACAATGGTCTGTGGCACGACAGCCCGGTCTTTGACAACCTTACCCCCGAGACTTCCTATACCTTCACGCAACGCGTGGCGGCAACGGCGGAGTATGCCGCCAGCCCTGCCAGCCCGACGATGATCGTCACCACCCCGAAATCGCGTACGGCGACTCCTGTGGTGAAGATCGGGTTCGAGAATACTATGGGAGAGTATAATGAGACCACCAACCGTTCCAATTCCGGTTTTTCCGAGCTGGCGGAGCAAAGCACCGCCGCCGCTCATACCGGTACAACATCAATGGCGCTGACCTATCGTCGGAACGGTGACGCGACTATTGTTCACCCGTGCGGCTTCCGCATCTTCGGCGATGAGCTGGCGACCCTGCCGAATAACAAGGGCGTTGCCGGCGACGGCTATACGATTTCATTCTGGTACAAGGTGCAGAATCTGCCGTGCAGTGCAACTCTGTATGCAGACTACGGCTCAATCAATTTTGCAAACTATCAGGCGGGCGAGAGATCCAATTCGCTTTCGGAGAATATCGCCGCCTATTCCGTCGGCTCGGTGACGCTCGGCGCGACCGCGCAAGCCGGCGAATGGACGCATTTTGTTTCCAATACATTCTCTGCCGCCGGCGCCGACGGCTTCCATATCGCGCTGGTTCTGTCCGATATTGCCGCCTGCTCCGGTGCGACGGTGTATATCGACGATGTCGTGGTGGAACGGGCATCAATCGCACCGCGTCCGGGTCTGGCGGAGTTTACCGCCAATTCTATTCGCCTGCTGGAGCAGGAGGATATGGAATACAAAATGGACAACGGCGTATGGCAGTCAAGCCCGCTGTTTGAGGGCTTGACCGAGGGCAAGGAATACAGCTTCTATCAGCGCTATATCTTTGCCGACGGTTCCCGCGGTGCCGTCAGCGCTCCGCTGACGGTTGCCCCGGTTGCCTCGACGGGTCTTTACTCCATCCATGTCACGCTGACCGATGCCGACCTGCCGTATATCCATAAGGTCAAGGGCAACGCGGCGACCGAGGGTACAGTCGTGGCAAAGGATGACAAGGGCGAGGTCTATTTCTCCGGCGATATTGATTCGTTCAAGGGACGCGGCAACGCGAGCTGGACGATGGCGGGCGAAAAGAAATCGTACAATATTAAGCTCAGCAAGAAAAACGAGCTGATCCCCGGTGCGGGCAAGGCAAAGAGCTGGACGTTGGTCGCCAACAACTCCGATTATATGACCACTGACCGCTCCGGCATTTCCAACTATGTGGCGCAGACGCTCAATATGGAGCTGGAGGGCGAGTCCGCGCTGACCTTCATCCCGGTCGATCTGTACATCCAGGGCGAGCTTCGCGGCACCTATATTTTGATCGAAAAGCCGCAGGTCAACGAGTTCCGCGTGAATATCGTTGAGGCGGATATGACCGAGGGCAGCAATCAGCGCACCGTGACCCCCTCCACCGCGGAAAAGACCGAGGAGGAGCAGGCGTTGCTGGATGCCGGTATCCGCGAGTTCCGCTATGTCACCGATTCCGTTGCGACCAACAAGGGCGGCTTCCTGCTGGAGATCGACTCCCGCTATAAGCAGGGCGCCGGTGAGGCAAGCTGGTTCGTGACGCGGCACAATATCCAGGTCGTACTCAACACCCCGGAGTTTGCCACCTTTGAGCAGGTGCGGGATATTGCGCTGTATGTGCAGGATATGGAGGATGCGATCTATTCCGAGACCGGCTATAACGCCAAGGGCAAATACTATACCGAATATCTCGATCTGGATGCACTTGCCAAGCATTATATCCTCGACTGTTTCCTTGCCCAGCGCGATATTATGAAGACGAGCTGCTATATGTATATCGACGGCAATGATGACGGCTTCTCCGGCAAGATGATCTTTGGCCCGGCGTGGGACTATGACTACACATTTGTAGAGCTTGAAAAGCTGTTCTTCTATACGAGCAACGACAATGAGGCGGGCGGACGCAAGCTGGCGGAGGATCTGCTGACGAGAGCGGATTTCGTCGATGCGGTGTACCGGCTCAACGAGGAGACCTTCAAGGATCTGGCATACTATATGGCGTATGAGCAGATGGACGGGATCATTGAGAAATTGGCACCGTCCGGCAAGCTCAACGAGGCGCTCTGGGGACACGACAGCGTGCCGTTTACCTTTGAAGATATGACATTTGATTATTCCAATAATTTTGTTACCCGCGAGAGCAACTGGGCGGATCTTTGGTCTTTCGAAAAGCTGATGGGCGGCAGAGCATACTATTCGTCCGGCAATCTGGTGGTTGCGTACAACGGCACCGCCGACACCATCCAATGGTATAAGGTGAATGATGCCGATATGACCAAGTCCACGCTGATCGAGGGCGCGACGGAGGCAGAGTATACGCCGACCTCTACGGGTGTCTACTACGCCAAGCTGACTGGTGATGCGCTCGGTGCGGGATGTGGCAAAACCTACGCCGGTGACGATCCCGGTGCGGTGATGTATACCAACGCCGTCACAGTGAAAGGTGCCGCTCCCGCCGCTCCTGCGGCGCCGACAGCAGCAAAGGTGACCGAAAACAGCGTCACGCTGATCGAGGCTACCGGCTGTGAATACAGCAAGGACGGCACCAACTGGCAGGCAAGCCCGGTTTTCACCGGTTTGCTTCCGGCGACCGAGTACACCTTCTATCAGCGCATTGCCGAGACTGACACGACCTTTGCGAGTGCGGCGAGCGCGGCGCTGACCTTGACCACCTCCGGTGAGGAGCTGAAGTTTACCGCGACCTTTGCGGGTGACAACTGTGTGTTCACCTCCTATGCGACGCAGGATACCTCGAACCCGCTGGAGGTTGGCACGACCACCGCGGTTGCCCGCAATAGCGACACCGGTGAGATCGACGTTTCCGGCGACGGACAGATCAACTTCTCCGTTGTCGCCGCTCCCGGCTACGCGATCGAGAGCGTTGCCGTGACAGATGGCACGGAAAACTTTAAAAACCTCAAGGAACAGGGCGACGGCGTATACCGCATCACCAAGATCAAAGGCAATCTGACCGTGACGGTCACGACGGTGCTGGTCGGCTTTAAGGCGACGTTCGTGGCGGAGAATTGCACCGTGACGACCTATGCGACGCAGGATACCGCGACTCCGCTGGAGGTCGGCGCGACCACCGCGGTCTCCCGTAACAGCGATACCGGCGAGATCGACATTTCCGGCGACGGACAGATCAATTTCTCGGTCGTCGCGGCTCCCGGCTACAAGATCGTGGATGTCACCGTGGCAGAGACCGATAATTTCAAGAACCTCAAGGATCAGGGCGAGGGCGTGTACCGCATCACCAAGATCAAGGGTGATCTGACTGTGACCGTGACGGTCGAGCCGGACGGCGCGGCGGTCATCCTCGGCGACATCGACGGCAACACCAAGGTCGATTCTGACGACCTGACCCTGCTGGCACAGCACGTTGCCAAGATCACCACGCTGGAGGGTGCGGCGCTGACGGCGGCGGATGTCAACAAGGACGGCGCGGTCGATTCCGATGACCTGACGCTGATGGCACAGTATATTGCCAAGATCATCGACACATTCGAAACGTCATCCGACACGGAAACGGAAACCATTTAACGACACTGTATAGCAAAAAGCTCCGTTCAACGAACGGAGCTTTTTGCCGTTTATTTGCAGTTTTTTCCCTTGCGTAACCGCGCAGGTCGTGATATAATAGTATCAGTAGATTAAGAAAGGAAGCGGATAGTATGGAATGGGTAGGTATCATTATCGGCGCTCTTGTCCTTGTCATTATCGTTACCAACGTGCGGATCGTTCCGCAGGCACACGAGTATGTGCTGGAGTTTCTCGGTAAATACCAGACGACCTGGTCGGCGGGCTTGCACGTCAAGATCCCTTGGCTGTCCAAGATCGCCAAAAAGATCACCTTAAAGGAGCAGGTGTTGGATTCTCCGCCCCAGCCCGTTATTACCAAGGATAATGTCACGATGCAGATCGACACGGTGGTGTACTACCGCATCTTCGATGCGAAGCTGTATACCTACGGCGTGGTCAATCCGATCAACGCGCTTGCCAATCTGACGGCGACGACCCTGCGTAATATCGTCGGCGAGATGGAGCTGGACGGCACGCTGACCTCCCGCGACACCATCAATGGCAAAATGACCAGCATCCTGGACGAGGCGACCGACCAGTGGGGCATCAAGGTCGGGCGTGTGGAGCTGAAAAACATCATTCCGCCGAAAGAGATACAGATGGCGATGGAAAAGCAGATGAAAGCCGAGCGCGACCGCCGCGAAACGCTGTTGCAGGCGGAGGGTCACAAGCAGGCGGCGATCACCCGCGCCGAGGGCGAAAAGCAGGCGGCGATCCTCGAGGCGGAGGGCGCGCGCGACGCTTGCATCGCCCGCGCCGAGGGCGAGGCGAAAGCGATCCTGCTGGCTCGTCAGGCGGAGGCGGATGGCATCCGTCTGTTGCGCGAGGCGGGCGCCGATGAGGCGGTGCTGGAGCTGAAAAAGTACGATGCGCTGGTGAAAATGGCGGACGGCCGTGCGTCCAAGATCATCGTGCCGACCGATACGGTCAACGCGGTCAAGAAAAGCGTGATGTTCAGCGAGACCGCCGGCATCGGGGATAAGACCGACCCGGATAAAACCCCCGACCCGGTCAAGCCGGTCGTCGATCCGTGCTGTGACCGCTTTGCTGATCAGTAAATGACAAAAACTCTTTCATTGCCGAGCGTCCTTATGGACACTCGGCAATGTTTTTTCTGCTGTTTTGCTCATATTCTTTGCCTGCCGGGGTTACACTATGCTGTGGTATAAATGGTGGCATAAATGACGGAATGGGTGATGACGGTATGGGCTTTGATACGCAAAACTATCGCTTCGACGGGACGAAAAGGGTGGATATTCGCCACCTTAAAACGGATGACACGGGCACCTTTCACGAACGCGGCGAGGTGCGGGACGGCTTTCGCGCCAATCTGCGGCGCATCAACGAATTACAGCTTGCGCTGTATGCGGAGCGCAAGGAGGGCATCGTCTTCATTTTCCAGGCGATGGACGCGGCGGGGAAGGACGGGGTCATCCGCACCGTTTTCAGCACTCTGTCGCCGCACGGGGTCAAGGAATATTGCTTCAAAACGCCGTCGCAGGAGGAGCTCAATCACGATTTTTTGTGGCGCTTTTGGAGCGCCCTGCCCGCCAAGGGCAATATCTCGATCTTCAACCGCAGTTACTACGAAAGCGTGCTGGTGGAGCGGGTACACGCGCTGTGGAAGGATCAGCCGATGCCGGATCGGGTCAAAAAAACCGATGTCATCCGCCTGCGGTATGAGCAGATCGCGGATTATGAAAAATATCTGTATACCACCGGCACCCGGGTCATCAAGATCTTTCTCAATGTGTCGGAGGAGGAGCAGGCACGGCGGTTTTTATCCCGCATCGACACCCCCTCTAAGAATTGGAAGCTGTCCGAACGCGATATTGCCGAGCGGGATCATTGGGACGAGTATATGGAGTCGTTTGAGCGGATGATCGACCGCACTGCCACGCCGGAGGCACCGTGGTTCGTTGTTCCGGCGGATCATAAGTGGTTTGCGCGTTTTTTGGTGTCGCAGATCGTGCTGGACACCCTCAAAAGCGTCGATCCGCACTATCCGACGGTTTCGCCGCACGAAAAGGAGCGGGTCGCGGCGATGAAAAATAAGCTTTTGTGTGACCTCGAACGCACCGCCGGCATCCGACAGGAGTAGATGGTAGATGTTAGACGTTAGATGATGAGGGCTTTGGTTTGCGCGTTGCCGGAGTTTTCTGCGTATGTCGGAATACTGTGCCGTAGGGTGCGGCGTCGCCGACGCACCGCGCTGCGTGCTCTTCTTTCTCTTGACTTTTTCGGCCGGCGTGTGGTACACTTGACCTATTAGAGGGGAAGGGGGTACCGGCGGCGTGAGATCCTACAAGCTGGATATTTATTTCGGCAGTAAAGGGCTTCAGGGGAATGATGAAGTAAGTTACTTTGAGAAAATACGCGCGTCTATCATTGATCTGCTCCTGGAGTCGCAGGCGGGCTTTTCTCTGACCGATCAGCTCGGCGGTTACATCCGCCACAACGGCACCTTCCTGTCGGAGGACAGTATGAAGCTCACCATCATCGGACAGGTCGATATGGACTCGCTCCGTACCGTCATCGAGAATATCAAGCGCGAGTTTTCGCAGGAATCGGTGCTGATCGTCAAAAAAGAGATCGACGTCGAATACTACTGAGCGGAGGAAAACTATGCAGGATCATATCAAATATGAGATCTATATCGGGCTGAAGGATCAGGATACATACGAGGAGTTCCTCACGGCGGAGCATTTCAGCGAAATATTGACCGAGCAATGCAAGCGCGATGAGATCGGCTTTTCCATGACGCGACAGCTCGGCGGCTATACACACAAAAACGGCTTTGTGACCGAAACCAGCCTGCGCATCACGCTGTTCGGCATCGAAAAGGACGAGATCGTTCGGCTGGGGGAGACTCTCAAAAAGATTGTCAACACTGATACCATTATGATCACCAGCGAGGAATGTGCCTACGGCTATGTGTGATCGCACAACAAAAAACACCGCACCCTGCTCTTATGGCAGAGTGCGGTGTCGCTTTTTATTGCCGTAGCTTGCGGAAAAGATCGTCCATCAGCGCGTTGCGCTCGATGAGATACACATAGGTCATATCGCGGGGATGCGGTGTGCTCTCATACGAACGGTCATAGGCGGGCAGATATACCGGGACGGTGCGGGAGCGCATAAAGCGGTTGCCGTCATTGAGCAACCACCCGACGGCGGTCACATCCCAGATCACCCGCGTCCACGGGGAGGAATAGCTGTCGGCGTCCTTCTCCTCGGCTTCGATGCTGTGACGGGCAAGATAGTCCGCCAGCGGATTTTTGCCGCGTAGCCAGTAGTTGAGCTCCGCCGGTGAAACGGCGAACTCGCTTACCACCCCGCAACACGGTAGCTGTACGAACGGTACGCCGCATCCCATCACCACGCGGGCGGCGGCAATATCCTGCGTCATATTGAACTCCGACGCAGGCTTTTCCTCGATATGACGCGCGTGACCGCCCAGCCACACCACCACGATGCGTTCCTTGAGCGTCGGGTCGGTCAGCAGGGCAGAGGCGATATTGGTGATAGCACCGATCGCCACCACATAGAGCGGGTGATCGGCGGAATACGCCCGGGAGCGGGCGACCAGATCCCGCACCGCGTCGGACGGCACGGGGGTGCTTTCATCCGGCAGATAGCGGTCGGCGCCCCGAAATGTGACCGCCGTCAGCTCGTCCGCACCTGCAAAGCGCAGGAGCTTGAGCAGCTCGGCATAGCTTTTTTCCATCCCGTCCGCCGGGCCGGTGGAGTTGCTGTTGTAAAACGGCGCGGCATACAGCGCCACCGTATGGAGCTTTTCCGGAGATCGGATCAGATAGGAGACGGCGAACTGGTCGTCGATCTCATTGTAGGTGTCGGTGTCGATGACAACATCCACCTTGCCGGTCGGCACCTGCAGACAGCGCGCGTATTGCTCGGAGGTCATTTCTATGCCTTCTTTCTGTGTCGCGTGTTATATATCCCGGATTTTCTCGGCGAAGCGCACCGTTTCCATCGCGTCCTTTGCATACGCATCGGCGTGGATGCGGGCGGCATAATCGGGATTGAGCACCGCTCCGCCGACCACGACGCGGCAGGACGGTGCCTGCTCGTGAAGCAGGCGGATGGTTTCCTCCATCGCGGGGACGGTGGTGGTCATCAGCGCACTCAGCCCGACCAGCGGCGCACCTGTGCGCACGGCTTCTGTGACGATCTTTTCCGGCGGCACGTCCTTGCCGAGATCGCGCACCGCGAAGCCGTAGTTTTCCAGCAACAGGCGCACAATGTTTTTGCCGATGTCGTGGATGTCGCCGTGTACCGTCGCCAGAATAACCGTCATCCCGTCGGTATTATCGCGCGGGGCGGTATCGGCGGCGCGGATGAGCTCAAATGCGCCTTGCGCCGCCTCCGCGCTCATCAGCAGTTGGGGGAGAAAGACTGTCTTGTTTTCAAACCCCTTGCCGACCTCGTCGAGCGCGGGGATGATCTCGTCATTGATGATCGACAGCGGCGGCACGGTCTGCAACAGCGTGCGGGTCAGCTCCCGCGCCGCGTCGCGCAGTCCCTTGCGGATCGCGCTCTGCAGGGTGGTCGGAGCATCTGCCGCGGCTTTGGTCGGGGCGGCATTTGCCGTCGGCGTGTCGGTCAGTGTTTCGCAGAATGCGATATAATCGCCGCAATCCGCATCCAGCCCGTGCAAGGTGCGGTGAGCGAAATAGGTTTTCATCATATCGGCGGAATAGGGATTGATGATCGCCGCGCTCAACCCGTTTTCGAGCGCCGCGCCGAAAAAGACGCTGTTCACGATCTCGCGGCGGGGAAGCCCGAACGACACATTGGAAACACCCAGCGAGGTGTGACAGCCGAGCTCGGTGCGGATGCGCCGCAACGCCTCCAGCGTGACCGTCGCGGCGTGTTTGTCCGCGCTGACCGTCATCGCCAGCGTGTCAAAGATGAGGTCTTTGGCGGCGATACCGTAGTCGGCGGCGGTGTCCCGTATCTTTCGCGCGATCGTCACCCGTCCGTCGGCATCGGCGGGGATGCCGTTTTCATCCAGGGTCAGCGCGATGACCGCACCGCCGTATTTTTTTACAAGCGGGAAGATCGCCCGCATACTGTCCTCTTTGCCGTTGACGGAATTGATGAGTGCCTTGCCATTGTAGCGGCGCAGGGCGCGTTCCATCGCGGTCGGGTCGGCGGTGTCGATTTGCAACGGCAGGTCGGTGACTGCTTGCAATTCCTCGACTGCCTCGGTCAACAGCTCCGCTTCCTGTATATCCGGCAGTCCGACATTCACATCGAGGATGTGCACGCCGCGCTCCGCCTGACCGAGCCCCTCCTGCAGGATATAGTTGATGTCGTGCTCCCGCAGTGCCTGTTGGAAGCGCTTTTTCCCGGTCGGATTGATGCGCTCACCGATCAGCACCGGCGAATTGCCGAAGCGGACGGTGTGGGTATACGAGGATACGACGGTTTCATTTTTCGCGGAGATCGGGAGCGGCGTTTTGCCGAGCTGATCCCGCAGAGCGGCGATATATGCCGGCGTCGTGCCGCAACAGCCGCCGATGATCCGCACCCCGCGTTCCACCAGCGGGGCGACCGCGGCGGCAAAATCGGCGGGGGAAACATCATAGACGGTCTTGCCGTCTCGTACCTGCGGCAGACCCGCGTTGGGCTTGAAAATGACCGGCACCGACGCGTGGGTCAAGATGGTTTCCGCGACCGGGGCAAGCTGACGCGGCCCGAGCGAGCAGTTGAGCCCGATCGCGTCGGCTCCCAGCCCTTCCAGCATCGCGACCATCGCCTCCGGGGTCGCGCCGGTCATCAGCTTGCCGTCCTCGCCGTAGGCATTGGTCACAAAGACCGGCAGATCGCTGTTTTCTTTGGCGGCAAGCACCGCCGCTTTGGTTTCATAGCAGTCGTTCATCGTTTCGACCGTGATGAGATCGACCCCGCACGCGACGCCGATGCGCACCGTGGCGGCAAATATCGCGACCGCTTCCTCAAAATCGAGGTCGCCGTACGGCTTGAGCAGTTTGCCGGTCGGCCCGATGTCCAGCGCGATGAACTTCTCCTGCGGTGCGGACGACGTGTCGCGGGCGATGCGGGCGTTTTCCACCGCGGCGCGGATGATCTGCTCCAGCTCCTCCTGCGAAAAGCGCAGGAGGTTTGCGCCAAAGGTGTTGGTATTCACGATATGACTGCCCGCGTCATAATAGGCGCGGTGGATGCTCTGCACCGCCTGCGGGTGGGAGAGATTCCACCGCTCGGGGTCTTCGCCCGCGCGCAGACCCTGCGCCTGCAACAGCGTCCCCATGCCTCCGTCGAGGCAGACGATATGTTTTTCGAGATAGGATAAAATATTCATCGTTCTTTTTCCTCCGCAATGCCGATGATCGCCGTCACAGATTTGGCGGGGGACATCAGCAGACTGTCGTTTAAGGTCACGCCGATCGTGCGCGGGCAATCGAGAGCGCGGATGATATCCCGCTGTATGTCGAGCGGCAGATCGCCGTAGCCGGGGCTGAAGCGCGGACGGACGACCCGTCCGTTTCGCTCTGCCTCCTGCCGCACATCCGACTCAAACCGGTCGCACAGTGCCTCCACCCGTTCGGTGCCGAGAGCTTGCAGACACAGCGCGCGGGAGGGGGAGATACGGCTGTATCGCCGTATCGCGCGGTCGATCTCCAGACCCACCGTGGCGGCAAAGACCACCGCGCGGTCACATCCGGCAAGGTGGCGGGCAAGCGACGCGCTCCTAAAGCAAACAAACCCGAGCGAAACCTTGTCACCGCTGACGGTGACGTCGGTTTCGACCGAGCATACCTTGTAGGAGAATGTTCCCTCACTCTGTGCCACGCAGTCGCGCACCAAAGCGCGGGTGGCTTCGTTCGGTGCGCCGTCCCGCATATAGCGACACACGGCGGCTTCATCCACCGGCGGCGCGGGATACGGCGTGATGCGGATGGGGGAGGTCATTCGGTCTTCCCCAAAATGGCGGACAGATTGGATTGTATCTTCGCGGCTACATCCGGCTTGTTCATCGAATAGACGTGAACGTGGTAGATGCCGTTGGCGAACAGGTCAATGATCTGCTCGGTGGCATAGGCGATGCCCGCCTGCTTCATCGCGTCGGGGTCGTTGCCGAACTTATCGACGAGCGCCTTGAAATGGGTCGGTATGTAGGAGCCGGACAGCTTGACCGCCCGCTCAACCTGATTGGCGTTGGTGATGGGCATAATGCCCGGCAGGATCGGCACCTTGATGCCGACATCCCGGATCTTGTAGAGGAAATTGTAGAATAGATTGTTGTCGAAAAACATCTGCGTGGTCAAAAACTCCGCGCCGGCATCCACTTTTTCCGCCAAATGGAGGATGTCCTCCTGCTGATTGACGCTTTCCGGGTGTACCTCGGGATAGCACGCCGCACCGACGCAGAAATCCGGATATTCCTCTTTCAGTTCGCTGTACAGGCTGTCTGTTATCCTGTCTACAACATTTCTCTCCCCCAAGAGATCCGTGTAT
>CALDHV010000098.1 GCA_937902305.1 uncultured Clostridia bacterium | reverse complement strand
ACATTTGAGTTGTTTTTCAATTTATTTTTGTTACCTATCTATTGTACCATAACAATTTTTGCAAAACTTCGGGTAAAATACCTCTTGACGCAGACAGGGGCAATATGCTACAATCAATATGTTGGGCGTCGGAAAAAAGCTTTTCCGACGCCCAATTTGTTTATTCCTTCAGCAGTTTTTCCGTCGCGGCTGTCAATTCCCGACGCAGTGCCTCCGCCTCGTCGGCGGTCGCGCCGGTCGCGGTGATATAGCTTTTCACCTTCGGCTCGGTGCCGGACGGTCGCACGATCACGCAGGCGTTGCCCTCCAGCGGGAAGGACAGCACATTCGAGCGGGGGAGGGTCAGCGGCTTTTGCTCGCCGGTGCGCAGGTCGGTGAATATCTGCCGCTGATAGTCGGCGCAGGCGATGACCCTTTTGCCGGCGATGGCGACGGGCGGCGCGGTGCGCAGACGCTCCATCAGCGCCGCCATATCCTTCATTCCCTGCTCGCCCTCAAAGGCGATATTGATTAGCCCGTTGCGGTAGAAGCCGTACTCCTCGTACAGCTCGTTCATCCGATCCAGCAGGGATTTGCCCTGTTTGCGGTAGTAGGATGCCATTTCAACAATGAGCATAGAGGCGATGACCGCGTCTTTGTCGCGGACATATCCGCCGATGAGGTAGCCGTAGCTTTCCTCAAAGCCGAAAACATACCGCTCCTGCTCACCCTGTTCCTCCAGGCGGGTGATCTGCTCGCCGATATACTTGAAGCCGGTCAGCGTCTCGCGTAGTTCACAGCCGTATTTGGCGGCGATGGGCTTTGCCATCGGGGTGGTGACGATGGTGGAGACTGCCACCGGGTCACGCGGCAGGGTGCCGTTTTTCTGCCGGTTGGACAGCACATATTCCAGCAACAGACAGCCGACCTCATTGCCGGTCATCAGCACATAGTCGTCTCCGCGGCGTACCGCGATACCGACGCGGTCGCAGTCGGGGTCGGTCGCCAGCAGGAGATCGGGCTTGGTTTTTTCCGCCAGCGCAAGGGCACAGGTGAATGCCTCCCGAATCTCGGGATTCGGGTACGGTGCGGTGGGAAAATTGCCGTCCGGCAATTCCTGCTCCGGGACGACCGTCACCTGCCCGGCGCCGATCCGGTCGAGGATGGCGCGTACCGGCAGATTGCCGGTGCCATGCAGGGGGGTGTAGACGATCTTCAAGCCTGCCTCCCGGCAGATACCGGGATAGATCTGGTATTTTTCCACCTCACCGAGGAAGCTGTCGAGCACCTCCGGCCCGATCAGCCGGATGCGGCCGTCGTTCAGTGCCGCGTCGTAGGGGACGGTTTTCACGCCGTCAAATATATCCACCGCGCGGATGTGCTCGGTGACGGCGTTCGCGTCGTCATCGGTCATCTGACAGCCGTCCGCGCCGTAGCACTTGTAGCCGTTATATTTGGATGGGTTGTGACTGGCGGTGACCATAATACCTGCCGCGCATCCGAAATACCGCACGGCATAGGAAAGCACCGGGGTCGGCTCCAACTGTGGGAAAAGATGCACCGGGATGCCGTTGGCGGCAAGAACGCAGGCGGCCTCCCGCGCAAACAAATCGGATTTGATGCGGGAGTCATACGAGATCGCCACGCCGGACAGCGCCTTTTTGCGCAGCAGATAATTCGCCAAGCCCTGCGTTGCTTTCCGCACGGTGTAAATATTCATCCGGTTTTCGCCGGCGCCGATGATGCCGCGCAGACCGCCTGTTCCGAACGACAATTCCCGATAAAACCGTTCCCGGATCTCGTCCGGCTGTTGCCGGATCGCCTCCAGCTCGGTGATCAGGTCGGGATCGTCGGTGGCTCTGCGGCACCACACGGCATACTTTTCTTCGATCGTTGACAAATCGGGTCACACTCCTGATATAAAAGGGTCAAACGCCCTGTATTTCTTGCTTCATTTTTTCTTCCGCCTCGGCGTTGACATCCTCCGGCGCGCGGAAGGTGGGTACCAGCTCACGCATAAGCGCGACCAGTCCGGCAGGGTCGTTGGCGTTGCACGCCTCTTGCAGACGTTGCAGTTGTTTCTCCATCCAGTCATTCGAGATCGACTCCCTCTCCTCAACGAAGATGCGGTCAATGTCGGTAGAGGTTAACCGATCGCTGTCAATAAGAAGCTCCTCATACAGCTTTTCGCCGGGGCGCAGACCGGTTTCAATGATCTGAATATCCTCGTAAGGACGCAGACCCGACAGCCGAATGAGGTTTTCCGCCAGCTCGAGGATCCGCACCGGTCTGCCCATATCCAGCACGAACACTTGCGAGCTTTCTGCCATAGCGCCCGCCCGCATAACCAGCTGAGCGGCTTCGGGAATGGTCATAAAATAGCGGATGATGCGGAAATCGGTCACGGTCAGCGGGCCGCCCTGCTCCAGCTGTTTTTTGAACAGCGGGATGACGGAGCCATTGGAGCCGAGCACATTGCCGAACCGAACGGCAACAAAAGCAGTCGTGGTGCAATCCTGCAAGCTCTGCACGATCATTTCGCACAGCCGCTTGCTGGCGCCCATCACATTGGTCGGGTTGACCGCCTTATCGGTGGAGATGAGAATGAACTTTTCGACACCCGTCCGCTTGGATGCCATTGCGGTATGATATGTGCCGAATACGTTGTTTTTGATCGCTTCCTCCGGGCAGTTTTCCATCAGCGGCACATGCTTGTGTGCGGCGGCGTGGAAAACGATCTGCGGGCGGTAGCGGTCAAACAGCAAATTAAGCTTTGCACTGTCCCGCACCGAGGCGATCTCAACAGAAAGATTGAGATCTTTGCCGTAGTGGGAACGAAGCTCCTGCTCAATATCATAAGCATTGTTTTCGTAAATATCCAAAATGACCAGCCGGGCGGGATGATGTGCGGCGACCTGACGGCACAGCTCCGAGCCGATCGATCCACCGCCGCCCGTGACCAGCACGGTTTTGCCCTGCACAAAGGTGTATACGTCGGGATCGTTGCATTTGACCGTATCGCGACCGAGCAGATCCTCCACGCGTACATCGCGCACCTGCCCCCACAGATCGGATTTGCCGGCTTGCATCCATGAGACCACGTGCGGCAGAATCCGGACACGAATGCCGGTCTTACTGCACAGATGCAGGATATTCTGCTGTGTTTCGTCGGGCGCCGACGGGATGGCGACAATGATCTCCGCGACATCGGTATTTTGCAGTTTTTCGGTGATGTCCGTAATGGCACCGAGCACAGGGACACCATGGATGGACAATCCATGCTTACCGGGATCGTCGTCAAAGAAGCCGTAGACCCGGTAGGCGGCGTTTTTATCGTTCTCGATTTCGCCGAGCAGACCGACACCGGCGTTACCTGCGCCGACAATGACCAGCTTTTTGGCATGATCGTTCCGGGAGTGGGCGGATTTCAAGGTGCGATAGGCGCGGTACAAAAACCGGATCAGCCACATCAATATCAGCGACAGTGCGGCGACAAATGCCGCGAAACGGCAGGAATAGTGCCAGGTGTAACGAAAAATGCCGATATGGTCGATCAAAAAATAGACAAGAAACCCACTGAATATCGCAAACGCCTGCATCATATATTCCCGGGCATCGGCATAGCGCCACAGGCTGTCATAGCAACCGAACAGGAAGGACGCGACGGCAAAGCAGACGCCCAACATTCCCCAATGAAGTATGGAAATGTTGACATCCAAATGGAACGGGCCGAAAAAAACAGCCCAAGAAAAGAAATATATCAAAGAATAAACCAAAAAATCCGTGAAAAACAATGCGGATCGCCGGAAGAAAAGATTTCGGCGCAAAGTGAAATTGCCCGCTTTTTTTGTTGTGCCGAGCAATTTTTTCGACATATCAACGGCCTCCTGAAGAGCCTATACTATATTACAATATGGTATAGAGCACTTTTATTTATTCTTCTGTAGTTGACTTTTATGCGTTTCTTTCTAAAACATCCGCGCCGGTTTCCTCCATCCTGCCAAGCCATTCCCGCCCGACGCGGTGATGGGACATTTGCTTGATGGCGGCATCCATCTGCGGTGCGCGCTCGCGCATATCGTGCATATCGGATCCGATCACCAGGCGCATATCCTCCGGCAACCAGTGGGTCAAGTGCTTGAACATACGGCGGTCGGCAAGCGATGAAGCGTTGAGCTGGACGATCAAATCGGGATAGTCTAGCAGATCGGCAATACGCTCCCGGGAGTACCACGGCATATAGCGGTCTATGTGCGCCATCATCGGGATCAGACGCTGATCGAAAAAGATCGCTTCCAGCTCATCGACCAAAAACGACGGCGGGCACATAAACGGCAATTCAAGCAGGATGGTTTCGGTACCCTCAAGGCACAGCGGGCGCAGGTCAAGCTCAGATACACCCTCGCGTACCAGTACCTCCGCGCCGAGCAACAGGCGTATCCTGCCTGCCAGCTCCCGATCAGCGGCGATCGCCGCCCGCAGAGCCGATGCCGCCGCGTTCCGTTGCGTGAGGAATTCGTCCATGGTTTTTTCGCCGGCATAAAAATGCGGCGTGGCAACAACCGTGCGAATGCCTTGCTTATGTGCCGCCCTCAGCATGGCAAGGGCGGTCGAAATATCCGGTGCACCGTCGTCTATTCCCGGCAGACAGTGCGTGTGAAAATCATTTTTCATGGTCGTTGTTCTGCCCGTAACGGTAATTATAGTTCTGATAATAATACTTGCGCCCGTAGCGCCCATAGTGGTTGTAATACCCTTCGCGGTCGGTCGCGACATCACTGATGACGACGCCCAGGAAATTGGCGTGGATCTGCTCAAGTCGTTCCTTCGCCTCGGCGATCTCGTCATAGGTGGTCTGCCGATAGCGGGCGATCAGCATTACGCCGGCGGTGATCGGCGCCAGCACCGACGCGTCGGTCACGACGTTGAGCGGCGGCGTATCGACGATGACAAAATCGTACTGACTGTTGGCTTTTTGGAGGAATGCCTTCATCCGTTCGCCGCCGAGCAGCTCGGACGGGTTGGGCGGGATAGAGCCGGACAGCAGGACATCGAGATTGGGCATAACCTGCTTGTGCAAACTTTCCTCCTCGGTGGCGATGCCACTGAGCATTTTGGAAAGCCCGTCGGTTTTCTTCAGACGGAAATGGCGATGCTGCATCGGCTTGCGCATATCGGCGTCGATCAGCAATACGCGGGAGCCGTTCTGCGCCATCACGATGGCAAGGTTGGTGCAGGTGGTGGATTTACCGGCACTCGGTTCGGCACTGGAGATAAGCACCACGCGGTTAGGGTTGTCGCCCAACGAAAACAGGAGGTTGGTACGAATCTGCCGATATGCCTCCACGACGCGGAAATTGGTACTGCGGGAGGACTGCGCGGATTTTTCCATTACAAACGGTTCGATACGGTCAGCCACGGCTCTTCTCTCCTTTCTTTTCCGGCCGGAAGGACGGGATCTCGCCCAATACGACGACATCCAGTCTCTTCTTCAGATCCCGCTCGGTGGTGACGGTGTTGTCCAGCATAAAAACGAGGATGACGACGACACACACCAAAGCCGCACCCGCCGCCGCGCCGGCGACGGCATACTTTACTAAACTCGGCCCGGTCTTGTAGCCGATCTTGGCGGGAGCCAAGGGCTTAACACTGCCCATTTCCAGTATTTCATTAAGCATTTGCGGCGCTTCTTCGGATATTGCCTTACATATTGCCTGTGACAGCTTGGGGTCGGTGGTGATGACGGAAACGCGCAGAGTAGCAGTCTCATTCACGGATGCAACCCCGGTCGCGCCGCGAATGGCGCCGTTAGAGAGGAAGTATCCCTGCTTTTGAAGATTTTCCGAAACCTTGTCCAGCACCATATCGTTTTTCAGCACGGCCATATATTCCTGCGCCAGCGATTGAGAGGTGCTGATGTTACCGCTGGCGTTATTGTTGCTGTGCCCGGTGTTGAAATCACTGCGGTTGCTGACGTACATATCAAACTCCGACCGATAGGTCGGGTCGATCAGAAAATATGCATAGCATCCGCCGATCAATCCGCCGATGACAGCGGCGATCACGATCCATTTGATATTGCGAAGCAGAGCAAACAAAATTGCCCGCAAATCAAGCTCCTGCTTCATAGGTAGTTAATCCGTCCTTTCTTTGTTTAAGACAATTTCTCTGTCCGGGGCTGACCGAAAAATATCTATATCGCCCCATATAGTAAAAGAGACCTATTTAATATGGTACATTATTTTGCGTCGTTTGTCAATCGTTTTCGGGTGAAAAAGACCGATAAATAATGCTTTTGTCGAAAAAAGCGGCGGTACGGATTGTAATAGCCGTATAAATGTGGTATACTCTATCTATAATACCGAAAGGAGGGACGGCTATGAAGCCACGCAAGCTCCTGCATCGCGGACTGATGCGGCTGGAAAACCGCGCCGCGACCGCCGATGTCGAGGCGTTCCCGGTCTTTTGCCGTGATCTGCCCGCCGCGTTTCAGATGGCGCGTGTTGCGGTGATCGCCGATCTGCATCTGCCGGATGCGATGCTGTCACCGACGCGTCTGGCGCGTTGTATCGCATTGCAAAAGCCGGATGCGATTTTTTTGGTTGGTGATCTGACCAACAGCTATACCGCCTTTGACGAGGACGGCTTGCGCACGGTGCTGTCCCTGCTGACACCGATCGCGCCATGCTTTGCCATCCCCGGCAACCACGAATGGCGTGAGGGGAGAGAGCCGCACTATCGGGAGATTCTGACCGCGGCGGGGGTGTCGTATATGTGCGACAGCTACGCCGACTGGGTGCGGGATGGGCAGACGCTCCGTCTGTTCGGGATGGGCTTGCGCAAGCCCGCCCCGTTGCGTCCCGGTCAGCCGCAACCGTCCATCGTGCTGGCGCATAAGCCGCAATATCTGCCGTATTTCGCCGCCGCGCACTGGGATTTGGTCGTGTGCGGACACGCGCACGGCGGGCAGGTGCGCTTGGCGGGTCAGCCTTTGTTCGCGCCCGGACAGGGAGTATTCCCGACCTACACGAGCGGTGTCTACACCGACGGCGACACGACGATGGTGGTCAGCCGCGGTCTCGGCAACAGCTCGGTGCCGTTCCGCCCGGGCAATAAGCCCCATATCCCGCTGGTGATCCTGCTGGCGGCACCGAATAAAGATCAGGAAGGTGACGCAGATGAATGAGCCTCTGTCGACCCGCTTGAGCGGGGTGCTGATGCCGCTTTTCTCTCTGCCCGGCCCCTACGGGATCGGCACGATGGGAAAAGAGGCATTTCGCTTTGTCGATTTTCTGAAAAAAGCCGGGCAAAGCTACTGGCAGATATTGCCGCTCAACCCGACCAACTACGGCGACTCGCCCTATCAGTCGTTTTCCTGCGCGGCAGGCAATCCGTATTTCATTGATTTAGACCTGCTTGCACGGGACGGATTGCTGATGCGGGAGGAATACGCCGAGGTCGATTTCGGGCAAAACCCCGACCGCGTGGATTACGCGCGGCTGTATGAGACGCGCCTGCCTGTTCTGCGTCGGGCGTTCGCCCGGTTTGGCGGCTCGGCGGAGTATGAGCGTTTTTGCGCGCGGGAGGCGTGGTGGCTGGATGATTACGCCCTATTTATGGCGGCAAAGGACGCGCATGGCGGCGTGAGCTGGCGGGAGTGGGAGCCGGCGTTGCGGACGCGACAGCCCGCCGCACTGGATGCTCTGCGCCGGGAGCGGGCGGTTGAGGCGGATTTTTACCGCTTTATACAGTATATCTTTTTTCGGCAGTGGGGTGCATTGAAAAAATATGCCAACGATAACGGCATTCGTATCATCGGAGATATGCCGATCTATGTGGCGGATGACAGTGCTGATGTGTGGGCAAATCCCGGTCAGTTCGATTTGGATGCCGACCTGCTTCCCCGTGTGGTGGCGGGTTGCCCGCCGGACGCGTTTTCAGAGGACGGTCAGCTTTGGGGGATGCCGGTGTACGACTGGGATGCGATGGCGGCGGGCAAGACACCGTATCTGTGGTGGCGCCGTCGGATGCGGCTCGCGCTGTCGGTGTATGACATCGTGCGCATCGACCATTTCCGCGGGTTTGAGTCGTTTTACTGCATCCCCTACGGCGCCGCCGACGCCAAAAAAGGCGTGTGGCGCAAGGGCCCCGGTATGGCGCTGTTTGACGCTCTGCGGGAGGAGCTTGGTCAGTCGTTGCCGATCATCGCGGAGGATCTCGGCTTTCTGACCCCCGCCGTGCGCCGCCTGCTGCGGGATACCGGCTTCCCGGGGATGAAGGTGTTGCAGTTTGCCTTTGGCGCGGGGGAGGAAAGCGATTATCTGCCGCATAAGCTGGAGCGTCATTGCGTGGTGTATACCGGCACGCACGATAATGACACCGTTGCCGGTTGGACACAGAGCGCCGATCCGACAGAGGTCGCCAAAGCCCGCCGCTATCTGCACATCGACGACCGTGAGGGCTTCCATTGGGGGATGATCCGCGCCGCGCTGATGAGCGTCGCGGATACCGCAATCTTGGTTATGCCCGATTTTATGGGGCTGGGGAGCGAGGCGCGCATCAACACGCCGTCCACGGTCGGGGAAAACTGGCAATGGCGGATCGGCACGGGATGTATCAATGACTGGCTGGCGCAGATCATCCGCGAGAATGTCGAATTGTACGGAAGATTGCCGCGTGAGGAGAAGAAAAAGCATCTAACGAACCCGATTTAACCTGATTTTTCCTTTGCTTTTCCGTTTTTTTCGCTTTTTTCAATTTTTTTGAAAAAAACTGAAAAAAGGTGTTGACAAACGGGGAAGAAAGTGATAATATAGCAAAGCTGTCCCGCAAAAAAGGGGCGCGCGGAGCGCGGCTCTGTGAGGGACGGCGGGGACCTTGAAAATTAAACAGTGTACGAACGAAACACACAAAATACCCGTTAATTCCTACCCGTGAAAGCGGGAGGAATCCGGCAACGAGAAATCGTTGCCAAAAAGACGCCAAGTGCGTCTGAGCGAGAAGCTCAAAGAAAGGTGAATACAGCCAAATGGCTGTGTTGATACCATTTATTTGAGAGTTTGATCCTGGCTCAGGACGAACGCTGGCGGCGTGCCTAACACATGCAAGTCGAACGGAGAATCACAACTGAAATTGATATTAGCTTGCTAAAGGATTTTTCGCCCGTGATTCTTAGTGGCGGACGGGTGAGTAACGCGTGAGCAACCTGCCCTTGAGAGGGGAATAACGGCTGGAAACGGTCGCTAATACCGCATAATGTCACGAAACCGCATGATTTTGTGACCAAAGATTTATCGCTCAAGGATGGGCTCGCGTCTGATTAGATAGTTGGTGGGGTAACGGCCTACCAAGTCGACGATCAGTAGCCGGACTGAGAGGTTGAACGGCCACATTGGGACTGAGATACGGCCCAGACTCCTACGGGAGGCAGCAGTGGGGAATATTGGGCAATGGGCGAAAGCCTGACCCAGCAACGCCGCGTGAAGGAAGAAGGTCTTCGGATTGTAAACTTCTTTTATGAGGGACGAAGGACGTGACGGTACCTCATGAATAAGCCACGGCTAACTACGTGCCAGCAGCCGCGGTAATACGTAGGTGGCAAGCGTT
>CALDHV010000097.1 GCA_937902305.1 uncultured Clostridia bacterium | reverse complement strand
GGAGTTCCTGCTGCTCTATAAGCTCCTCTCGTACCCCGGAAAAATATTCACGCGCATCCAGCTCATGGACGAGATCTGGGGCGCGGACAGCGACACGGGCTGGGAGACCGTCACGGTGCACATCGGCCGCCTCCGCCGCCGTTTCGAGGGCTGGGAAGAGTTTTCCATCGAATCGGTCCGCGGTCTCGGTTATAAGGCGGTGAAAAAGCTATGAAAAAAGCCAAAAAGGGCGCTACCGTGAGTTTCACCAGTTTGGTGTGGAATGCTTCGGTGCGTCCGCACCGCAGGCGGATGCCGAGGTTATATCTCTTGCCAGTCTCTTGCTGAAAACGCTTGGACTAAAGAATATTTCCTTACAGCTTAATTCCATCGGATGCCCGACCTGCCGCGCCAAATATCACGAGGCTTTGCGCGCCTATTTTGCCGCGCGAAAGGACGAGCTGTGCGAAACGTGCCGAGATCGCCTGGAGCGCAATCCGATGCGTATTCTCGACTGCAAATCACCGATCTGCGCTCAAATTGCGGCGGGCGCGCCGGTGATGCTGGACTATCTTTGTGACGATTGCAAGACGCATTTTGATGGCGTCAAGCAATGCCTCGATGCGGCGGAGATCGCCTATTCCGTCGATCCGCATATCGTGCGTGGCTTGGATTATTACACCCGGACGGTGTTCGAGTTTGTATCGGAGAATGGTCTGGTGGTTGCCGGCGGCGGACGCTATGACGGCTTGATCGCCGAATTGGGCGGCGCACCGCAACCCGGTCTCGGCTTCGGTATGGGACTTGAACGGTTGCTGATGATACTCGATGAGCAGGGGTGCGCTTTCCCGGAGGAGCCGGCGTGCGAGCTTTATCTGGTGTCAATGGGGGAGAAGGCGGCGCAAAAATGCTTTGCTATTGCCTCCAAATTGCGGGAGGGCGGTGTCGCGGTCGAATGTGACGTCGTCGGTCGATCGCTGAAAGCACAGATGAAATACGCCGATAAGCGGGGGGCACGGTATACCGTCGTTATCGGAGATGATGAGATCGCTACCGGGTCGGCACAGCTCAAGGATATGCAAAGCGGCGCAACCGAGCCGATCGCGCTGGATGACAGCTTGTACACTATGTTATATAATAAATCGCTCGACCGTCAGTTGGCGGGCGTGGCGGATCTACTGGGCAAGGTTGCCGAATAAGTGAAAGAGGGCTAGTGAAATGGCGGAAACGATCAAGGGATTAAAGCGCACTGTGTATTGCGGAGCTTTTCGCGCGGAAAACGCGGGGGAGACCGCTACGGTATTCGGTTGGGTACAGCGCCAACGTGATCTCGGACAATTGATTTTTGTCGATCTGCGCGACCGCACCGGCATTGTGCAACTCGCATTTGACGAAAATACCGATAAGGCGGTATTTGATAAGGCGTTCACCTTACGCAGTGAATATGTTGTCGCGGCGCGCGGTACGGTGCGTATCCGTTCATCCAAAAACGCCGACATTCCGACTGGTGACGTGGAGATCGCGGTGGAGGAATTGCGTATTCTCAATAGGGCGGAGACCCCTCCGTTTGAAATCGTGGAAAACTCCATTACCGCCGAAGCTACGCGACTGAAGTATCGGTATCTCGACCTGCGTCGCCCCGATCTGCAATAACTTGGCACGGTCCGCCGGATTGTCCATGCGGATGAAGCGCTCCGTGCGCTTCTCCTCCAGATAGGCCTTCT
>CALDHV010000096.1 GCA_937902305.1 uncultured Clostridia bacterium | reverse complement strand
GCGGCCCCTGCTCGGAGATCTACTACGACCGCGGCGCGGAATACGGCTGCGGCAAGCCCGACTGCACCGTCGGCTGCGACTGCGACCGCTATATGGAGGTCTGGAACAACGTCTTCTCCCAGTTCGACAACGACGGCAACGGCAACTACACCACGCTGGAAAACAAGAACATCGACACCGGTATGGGTCTCGAACGCCTGGCGGTCGTGGTGCAGGATGTGGACTCCATTTTCGATGTGGACACCCTGCACGCCCTGCGCCAGCGGGTGTGCGACCTTGCCGGAAAGACCTACCACGACGATCTGACCGCGGATATTTCCATCCGCCTCATCACCGACCATATCCGCTCCGCCACCTTTATGATCTCGGACGGCATTATGCCGACCAATGAGGGGCGCGGCTACGTACTGCGCCGGCTCATCCGCCGCGCCGCCCGCCACGGACGGCTCATCGACATCGACGGGCAATTTCTGGCGGAATTGAGCCGCACCGTCATCGACGGCTCCAAGGACGGCTATCCCGAGCTGGAGGAAAAGAAGGAGTTCATCCTCAAGGTGCTGACCAACGAGGAAACGCAGTTCAACAAGACCATCGACCAGGGCTTGCGCATCCTCGGCGAGCTGGAGCAGGGCTTACAGCAAAGCGGCAAAACCGTACTGGACGGCGAGTCGGTCTTTAAGCTTTATGATACCTACGGCTTCCCGGTCGATCTGACCAAGGAAATCTTGGAAGAAAAGGGCTATACCATAGACGAGGATGGCTTCCGCGCGGCAATGGAGCAACAGCGCATCCGCGCCCGCTCCTCCCGCGAGGTCACCAACTATATGGGCGCGGATGCGACCGTATATGACCAAATCGACGCGGCGATCACGACGGAGTTCGTCGGCTACGACCGCGCGGCAGCAGGCTCGACCGTCACCGTACTGTGCGGCGAAAACGAGCTTGCCGACGCCCTGCTGGAGGGTCAGCGCGGCACGGTCTTTGTCCGCGAGACCCCGTTCTACGCCACGATGGGCGGTCAGGAGGGCGATACCGGCGTCATCCGCGGCGAAAGCGGCGTTTTCCGCGTGGAGGAAACGATCAAGCTACGCGGCGGCAAGGTCGGTCACGTCGGCGTGATGGAGAGCGGTATGCTTGCCGTCGGCGACAGCGTGGAGCTGGCGATCGACGACGCGGCGCGCGCCGCGACCTGCCGCAACCACAGCGCCACCCACCTGCTGCAAAAGGCTCTGCGCACCGTGCTCGGCTCCCATGTTGAGCAAAAAGGATCGCTCGTCACCCCCACCCGACTGCGCTTTGACTTTGCGCATTTTCAGGCGATGACCGATGAAGAGCTGGCGCAGGTCGAGCAGATAGTGCGTGCCTCCATCGACGCCGATTACCCGGTACGCACCGACGTCATGAGCATCGACGAAGCGAAAAAGAGCGGCGCTATGGCGCTGTTCGGCGAAAAATACGGCGACAAGGTGCGGGTCGTCACGATGGGTGACGGCTACTCCAAGGAGCTGTGCGGCGGCACCCATGTCGCCAACACCGGCTCGATCCGGCTGTTCAAGATCCTCAGCGAGGGCGGCGTCGCCGCCGGCGTGCGCCGCATCGAGGCACTGACCGGCGACAATGTCCTGGCATACTACGCCAAGCTGGAGGAGCGGATGGGCGGCATCGCCGACAAGCTCAAGGTCAAGGACAACGAAATCGAGGACAAGCTCACCCACCTGCTGGCACAGGTCAAGGAGCTGACCGCCGAAAACGAGGCGCTCAAAAACAAGCTTGCCTGCTCCGCGATCGGCGATGTGATGAACAACACCGTCGAGGTCAAGGGGGTCAAGGTGCTGGCGGCGCGCGTTCCGTCGATGGATGCGAACGGTCTGCGCGCCCTCGGCGACCAACTGCGGGATAAGCTCGGCGAAGGGGTCGTCGTACTGGTCACGACCACCGATGACAAGGTCAGCATCCTCGCCGCCGCCACGCCCGGAGCGATCGGACGCGGCGCACACGCCGGCAACATCGTACGCGAAATTGCCGCCGTCTGCGGCGGCAAGGGCGGCGGTCGTCCCGACTCCGCTATGGCAGGCGGCAAGGACGTGGATAAGGCGGATGCGGTCGTTGCCGCCGTAGCCGACACCGTTGCCGCTATGATCAAAGACTGAATAAAAAGCTCGATAAAGGAGAATAACTGCTATGGACTGCATCTTTTGCAAAATCGTCGCCGGTGAGATCCCCTCTGACAAAGTATATGAGGACGAACGGGTTTTGGCGTTCCGCGACATCAACCCGCAGGCGCCGGTACACGTGCTCATTATTCCGAAAACCCACCTGGCAGGCGTTTGCGATGTGACCGCCGAAAACAGCGACATCGTCGCGCATATTTTCGAGGTCATCCCGCAGATTGCCGAAGAGCTCGGTGTGACCGACTACCGCGTGGTGTCCAATAACGGCATCCTCGCCTGCCAGACCGTCCGGCACCTGCATTTCCACCTGCTGGCGGGTCGCCAACTGACCGAAATGGGTTGATCGCCGTGCAATATGTAATACTGGACTTGGAATGGAACGGAAGCTATTCCAAAAAAGCCCACGGCTATTTCAATGAGATCATCGAGGTCGGCGCGATCAAGCTAGACGAAAATCTGGCGGTCATCGGCGAGTTTCAGGAGGAGATCCATCCCGTCGTCAGCAAAAAGCTGTCCTCCATCGTCACCAATCTGACCAACATCACCCCCGAGGAGCTGGAGGACGGCACGACCTTTGCCAAAATGATGAAGCGATTTGCCCGTTTTCTCGGAAACGAGCCGACCGCCGTGCTGACCTGGAGTACCACCGACCTGCTGGTGCTGATGGAAAACTGCCGCTTTTTCTACGGGCGGCAGGAAGTTCCCGCCGTAAAGTACTATATGGATTTTCAGGCATACGCGCAACAGCGCATCAAAACCGAGGACGGTCAGCAGCTGGGGTTGTCCAAGGCGGGAGAACTGCTGTCCATCCCGCAGGATGCGCTGTCCCTGCACCGGGCGCTGGATGACAGCCGCCTGACCGTTCATATTCTGCAAAAGGTAGCGGACGCCGCCTCGCTCGAAGCCGCCGTGCAAACGGTCAATGAGGAGTTTTACCGCCGCATCACCTACAAGGTGACGGTGGTCAGCGATATTCACGACCCGCTCGTTCAGCGGGGGGATTTCAGCTTCGTTTGCCCGCAATGCGGGGAAAAGCTCAAGCAGAAAACCTCCTTCCGCTTCCACAACCGCGCCTTTTGCGCGGAAATGCGTTGCCACGCCTGCAAGAAAAGCTACATCGCGCGGGTGCAGTATCGCCGCAAATATGAGGGGACGGAGGTGCGGCGGAAATTGACCGAAAAGGTTGAAAAGCCGCCCGAGCCGTCCCCGAAGGCAGAAACCGATCCGTAAAGTTATGCCACTTTACGCCAAGGAGGTGAGCCCGATGACTTATGAAGAAGCCGCAAAGCGCGTTGTCGCTCTGCGGGAGGAGATCGACTATCACAGCCGCCGCTATTACGACGAGGATGCGCCCGAGATTGAGGACGATGCCTTTGACGCGCTGACGCAGGAGCTTCGCCGTATCGAGGAGGAGTACCCCTCCCTCATTACACCAAGCTCCTATACCCAGCGGGTACACGGACAGTTGTCCGCGCTCTTTTCTCCGGTGGTGCACGAGGTACCGCTCGGGAGCTTACAGGATGTATTTTCCGAGGGAGAGGTGCGCGATTTTGACCGCCGGGTACGCGAGACAGTCCCCACGCCGGAGTATGTCATCGAACCGAAGATAGACGGGCTGTCCATCGCCATCGAATACGGGCGGTTTTTCCGCGGCGCGACCCGCGGTGACGGGCTGACCGGCGAGGATGTATCGGAAAATCTCAAGCAGATACGCGCCATCCCCGCCGTGCTGACCGAGCCGGTCGAACGGCTCATCGTACGCGGCGAGGTCTATATGCCGCGCGAGAGCTTTGCCGCATTGGTAAAGCGGCAGGAGGAAAACGGCGAAAAGCCGTTCAAAAA
>CALDHV010000095.1 GCA_937902305.1 uncultured Clostridia bacterium | reverse complement strand
GTTCCGACGGGTGGCGTTAACGCCGATAACCTTGCCGAATACCTTGCGTTTGAAAAGAACGTTGCCGAGCGCTTTGCCTCGGCCTTTGCGGACACCGTGGGCGGCTGGTGCCGGAGGAACGGCATCATGCTGACCGGCGGCGGCGCTCTGTTGCGCGGGTTGGACGAGCTGATTAACCGGGAAACCGATATGCCGGTACACGTGGCGGAAAATCCGCTGGATTGCGTGGTCATCGGCACCGGGAAATGTCTGGATATTGGCGTTGTCAGTAATTTCCGCTCCCATCGTCGCTGATAGGACACGAACGGAAAAGCGGAGGACGGTCGTCTTCCGCTTTCCTGCTTTATCGAAATGAAAGGAGGGTCTGCCGATGAGAAACTTTCTGAAAACATTTTTTGCACGCGCCGTCGGGGTGCTGGCGGTGCTTTTGATCGGCGTGATGCTGTACAGCGCCACGACCGATGGCACGGTATCCGCACCGGCGACCCTACTCGGCGCGGCGGTAACGCCCGCGCAAACGCTGACCGCAACGCTGGTGGACGGATTTTCCGGCTTCTTTTCCCGCTTGTTCAGCGGCGATCAGACCGCCCGTATCCGGGAGCTGGAAGCGGAAAATGCCGCTCTGCGGCAAAAAATCGTCGATTATGACGCGATCAAACAGCAGAATGAGTATTTTAACGAGATCTTAGGCTTACACGAGCAGCATAGTGATTTCACCTTTGCCAGCGGGCGGGTCATCGGGCGGGAGCCGTCCGATCCGTATGGCAATTTTACCGTCTCCGCCGGTAAAAATGCCGGTATCGCGGTCAGCGACCCGGTGGTATCCACCGACGGCTCACTCGTCGGCGTGGTGGAGGAGGTCGGCTTGACCTTCTGCAAGGTGCGCTCGGTGCTGGATCCTGCCAATAAGGTGTCGGCACAGATCAGCCGCACCGCGGATACCGCGTATACGGCGGGCGGCACGGTGGAGCAGGCAAAAGGCAGGATCCTCCGGCTGAACGCGCTGGATCGCGCTTCCGGCGCGGCGATCGGAGATTACGTCATCACCTCCGGCATTGGCGGGGTCTATCCGTCCGGTCTGTTGATCGGTACGGTGGAAACGGTCGCCGCCGCGTCGGACGGTATGACACTGTCCGCCGAGGTCAAGCTGTTTGCCGACCTGTTTGATCTCAAGCAGGTTATGGTCATCACCGCCTTTGACGGGCAGAACGCGGAATGACCCGGGAGGCAGCAAATGAGTAGAAAAACGCTGGGCGGCATTTTTGCACATCAGGGTCTGCTGGCGCTGGTGATCTATGTCGCCGTGACGCTTTTGTTCTTTTTCCTGCAAACCGCCCCGCACGGCTTTTTGCCGGTGTACGGCGCACGACCGGAGCCGTTGATTTTGCTGACGGTGGGGGTCGCTGTGATGGAGGGTGCCAAGGCGGGTGGCTTCATTGGCTTTTTGGCGGGCTTGCTGTGGGATGTGTATTCCCTGCGCCTGTTCGGCTTTCAGGCGCTGATGCTGTTGCTGATCGGCGTGACGGCGGGTCTGCTGATCGAATGGCTGTTGCGCACCAATTTTCTGTCGATGCTGTTGCTGTGCGGCGGTGCTGTACTGTTGCATACCGTGCTTGATTGGTTTCTTTGCAATGTAATATTTGTCAAGGAGGATGCCTTGACGATGCTGTGGCGGATCTATCTGCCGAATGCTCTGTACACCTTCCTGCTGACGCCGCTTGTCTACTGGCTGACGCGGTGGCTTGCCCGGTGTTTGCGCCGTCGCGAGCGGGATTAAAATAAACCGAAAAGGAGGATCGCCATGACGGATCGTTTTGATACGGTCGGCAAATTGAGTCTCAAGCGCGTGCTGGCTCTCTTTTTGCTGATGGCGGTCATCTTTTTTCTGTTTTCGGTGCGACTGTTTGAGGTGCAGATCGTCCACGGGGACGACTATGCCGCGCTTGCCGACGCATCGCAGAAGCGCTCGGTCGCGCTGTCGGCATCCCGCGGAGAGATACTCGACCGCAATCAGACCGCGCTGGTCTCCAACCGCACCAGCTATGCGGTGACACTGGACTACAATTTCTTCCCGCACGGGAGCGGGGAGGAGGTACAGCAGGCGCAGAACGACTGCCTGCTGGCGCTTGTCCGGCTGTTGTCGGAGCAAAACGAGGAATGGAACGACGCCCTGCCGATCTCGGATGCTGCGCCTTACACCTTTGCGGAGGATCGCGAGGCGGGCGTGACGCGGCTGAAAAACTATCTGCGGATGGCAAAATACGCTACAGCCGCCAACTGTATGGATCAGATGGTCACGCAGATGGGGCTGGAGGGGTATTCCGAAGCCGATCGGCGCTGTCTGGCGGGCATACGCTACGGGATGCAGGTCGCCGGCTTCGGAGTGTCGGCGCCGTACACCTTTGCCAACGATATTTCCGATACGACGATGTATCAGATATTGGAAAACAGCGAGCGTTTCCCCGGCGTGGATGTCGTTACTGTCCCGGTGCGGGAGTATGTCGGCGGCGAGGTCGGCTGTCATATCATCGGCACCGTCGGACCGATCTACGCAGAGGAATATGCGCAACTAAAGGAAAAAGGCTATTCCTTCAACGACATTGTCGGCAAGAGCGGGATCGAGTCGGCGGCGGAGGACGCCCTGCGCGGCAAGGCGGGCAAGCGCGTGTTGGTCAAGAATAGCAGTGGCATCGTTGTTTCGGAGACCGAAACGGTAGCACCGACCCCCGGCGACACTCTGATCCTCAACCTTGACTCCAATCTGCAGAAGGTGGCGCAGGATACGCTGGATCAGAAGATTCGCTCCCTCCGCTCCTCGGCGGCATCGCTCAAGGGACGGGATGTCAAGAGCGGCTCGGTCGTGATGCTGGATGTCAAGACCGGCGGCGTGATGGTGTGCGCCTCGTGGCCGGGCTATGATCTGTCCGCATATACCGAAAACTATAATGAGTTGGTGGAGAACAAGGATAATCCGCTGTTTAACCGCGCCTTGTACGGTGCGTTTCCATGCGGCTCGACCTTTAAGCCCGGGATGGCGCTTGCCGCGATCACCGAACAGAATGCGGGCCTGGTTCGTTCCGTTGCGTACCGTTACCGTGACCGCATCGCAAACGGCGGAAGCATCGACTATGCCGTCATCAACTGTACGCACAAGTATATGTACTATGCCCCGAGCTACACGCCGAACTGTATGGGCACGCATGGCAATCTGAATGCCGCGACCGCGATACAGAAATCCTGCAACTATTATTTCTACGAGGTTGGCAGACTGATGGGAAGCAGTATTTTTAGCTATTTGACCGCCTACGGCTTCGGGCAGAAGACCGGGGTGGAGATCGGGGAGACGGCGGGCATCCAGCAGACGCCGGAATATCTGCAATCCATCGGCGACTCCTGGGTGCCAGGCGATTATTTGCAGTTGGCGATCGGTCAGCGCGGGTCATATACACCCATTCAGTTGGCGGCATATACC
Organism: uncultured Clostridia bacterium; assembly: GCA_937902305.1. Lineage (GTDB taxonomy): Bacteria > Bacillota > Clostridia > Oscillospirales > Acutalibacteraceae > UBA5905. Next base: position 2,123 of record CALDHV010000095.1, on the reverse strand, counting down.
ATGATGATCGCCAACAAGGGCGTGCGGTATAAGACGCATTTCATTTCGGCATACCGTCAATACGGTGCCGATGCCGATACGGTCGTTAAGCCGGAGGTCGCTGCTACCGTCAAATGGAGCGATGAGGCGATGCGCGCCGTCAAGCAGGGAATGGTTGCCGTCGGCAAGGCGGGAACGGCAAGCGCGTACTTTGCGGCGACGCCGTACACCGTCGCCTGCAAGACCGGTACCGCGCAGACCGGCATCAAGAATGCCTCCGACCACGGCACTTTCATCGCCTATGCACCCGCCGACGATCCGCAGGTCGCCATCGCCGTCGTTATGGAACGCGGCACATCGGGCAGTGCATCGTATGTGGCGCGGCAGGTGCTGGATGCGTATTTCTCCATCAAGGAGGTCGCCGATGCTCCGACCGAAAGCAATGTTCTGTTACCGTAATAAAGGAACGGGGCAGTCCAAAGCGGACTGCCCCATTGTTTTCGTCTTGATTTATTCTCCGAAAAAGCGCCGCTCGAGCGCGGCACATATTTCGTGATAGATCGGCAGGTGATATTCCTGCACGCGGTAGGTTTCGGTCGCCGGTGCGTGGACGGTCAGCGTGCATAGCTCGCCGAGCCTGCCGCCGCCCTGCCCGGTCAGCGCAAGCGCGGTGACACCGATTACCGTTGCCAGCTCTGCCGCGTGAACGAGGTTTTTCGCATTGCCGGAGGTGGAGATGAGCAAAACGGCATCGCCGGGCTTTGCCAGCCCGAAAAGGGTCTGCGCGACGGTGTATTCGCCGTCCACATCGTTTTGATACGCGGTCGGCAGAGCCACGCCGCCGGTGAGTGCGATCGCCGGCAGCGCGCCTTGTAGCTTTGCGGCAAGTGCCGCCGGGATGCGCGGGTCGTTGACCGGACGGTGGGACAAAAAGCCCTTCATCAGCTCGCCGACGATATGCTCCGCGTCTGCGGCACTGCCGCCGTTGCCGGCGATCATCAGCTTGCCGCCCCGGCGGAAGCATACCTCTATCGCGTCGGTCACCGCGTCGATCTCATTCTTGACGGGCAACAGCGCGGGGTAACGATCATACAGCATAGTGCTTGCCTCCCAATTCCGCGACGCACAGCGCCGCAACATCTCCGATATTTTCGCTCAATGCCGCCGGCAGGATGCGGCAGGCGCTCCGGTTGAGCGGCAGGGCATTTTCCGCCAATGTTGTCTGCATCGTCTGCTCCATCAGCACCGCCGAGCGGGCGTAGATACTGCCGATGACGATCGCCTCGGGGTTGAATAAATCGACGAGTATCGCCAGCGTTCTGCCGAGGTCGGTGCCGATTTGCCGATAGATTGCGACCGCCTCGGGGTCGCCGGCTTCGGCGCGCTCTGCCAGTTCTTTGGCGGTGCCACACCCGTATTGCGCGATGCCGCCGCCACTGCAATAGCCCTCGACCGCGCCGCGCTTGTAGTAGCCGATGTGGTCGCCGTCGGGGTAGAGGGTGACGTGCCCGATCTCGCCGGCACCGCCGCATTGCCCGGTATAGAGACGGTTGTTGAGGATCAGCCCGGCGCCCATCCCGGTGCCGAAGGTGAGAAAAATCATATTTTCGGTGCCTTGTCCCGCACCGTACCGCCATTCGGCGAGAGCGCAGGCATCGGCATCGTTGCAAAGATAGGCGTCCCGCCCGAAGCGTTCGTTCAATATGGCGGTGATGGGGACATCCACCCAGTCCGGCAGATTGGGCGGTGCCTGGATGAGCCCGCGCTTGAGGTCGAGCGGGCTGCCGCAGCTGACTCCGATCGCCGTCACGTCATCGGTCATCAATTGAGCGACCGCATCCAAAATGCGAGCGAGCGTTTGCGGGCAGTCGGTCGTGTCAAATCGCCGCTTTTCCGCGATCTGCGTCCCGCAACCGCGCACGACGGCACATTTTGTCCCGCCAATATCCACACCGATATATTGCATAATGACCTCCTTTGGTTGACGGGACTTGAAGCCCGCCATGGTTTCGCGCAGCGCTTTCACTGCGCGGCATTGTGTTCGTTCGCGGCAGGCGCCAGCCTTGCCTCTCTCTCGCTTCCCCACACAGCAAAAACGCAGTGAATGCTTTCGCATTCACGAGTATTTTAACAAAGCATAACGG
>CALDHV010000094.1 GCA_937902305.1 uncultured Clostridia bacterium | reverse complement strand
CAAAGCACCCTGTACTGGCGGCAGGTCGATCGCTACCGTGTGCAGGGCTACAACGACACCGAAGCACAAAAGCGCGCCGGCACCGTCGTCAAGCGCCCCGGCTACAGCGAACACAACTGCGGACTGGCAATGGATCTCGGCGGGAGCGGCAATTTTAAGCTCGAGGAGGATTTCAAGGATACCCCCGCCTATGCGTGGCTGATCGAGCATTGCGCCGATTACGGCTTCATCCTGCGCTACCCCAAAAATAAAGAAAGCGTCACCGGCGTCATCTATGAGCCGTGGCACTACCGCTATGTCGGCAGGGATGCCGCCCGGTATATTATGGATAACGACCTCTGTCTGGAGGAATATCTCCAGATGCAGGGAAAATGATTTTTCGCCCATCCGGCGGAAAAATTGTAAAAAAATATTGACAAATCCCTTGGATTTGCATAATATGGAAGCAGGATAGGTCGGCACAGTCGACCGTTCCGCTCTTAATTCTAAATCACGAGAGGACTGAACGTACTTATGGTACTGGAAAAGCTGAAAGCGATCTTGGCGGCTCAATTTGAGGTAGATGCCGACAGCATCACGCCGGAAACCGATCTGATAGGAGATCTGGGTGCCGATTCGCTGGACTTGGTGGATATGCTGATGTCGTTGGAGGATGAGTTCAACATCGGCGAAGTCCCCGACGAGATGATCGAAAAGATCCATACCGTCGGCGAGTTGGTCAGTTATATCGAAGAAAATCTGTAAGCACGGACGCAATAAGCCACGGGGCAGAAGAGAATATCTTCTGCCCCCTTTTTAAGACGGAGGTAAGCGTATGACGGTCATCCCCATGACGGCACAGCATATCCCCGCACTTGCCCGGCTGGAGGCGAAATGTTTCTCCGAGCCGTGGTCGGCGGCGGCGCTTGCCGAGGAGCTGGACAACCCCCACGCCGTTTTCCGCGTCGCAACGGACGGCGAAACGGTGCTCGGCTACGCCGGGATGCACCATTTGGCGGATGAGGGCTTTCTCGCCAATGTTGCGGTTTTCCCCGCCGCCCGGCGACAAGGAGCCGCCGCCGCGCTGATCGGCGCGCTGGTGCGCTACGGGCAGGAGGAGCGGCTTTTCCGGCTGACGCTGGAGGTGCGCGCCTCCAATCTCCCGGCAAGGGCGTTATACGAAAAGGCGGGCTTTACCCCCGACGGCGTGCGCCCGCACTTTTACCGTCTGCCGCCGGAGGACGCGGTCATATACTCCTACTATTACGAAAGCAAAGGACACAACGGCAATGAAAATACTGGGCATTGAATCCTCCTGTGACGAGACCGCGGCATCGGTGGTCGAGGACGGGAGAAAAATACTGTCGAATATCGTCGCCTCGCAGGTGGAGGAGCATCGGCTGTACGGTGGGGTCGTCCCGGAGATCGCCAGCCGCCGCCACGCCGAGGCGATCAGCGGGGTCGTGGAGCAGGCATTGGCGCAGGCAGGAGTCACGCTTGATGACATCGACGGCATCGCCGTCACCTATGCGCCGGGATTGATCGGTGCCCTGCTGGTCGGAGTGAGCTTTGCCAAGGGGCTGGCAATGGCATCCGGCAAGCCGCTCATCCCCGTGCATCATCTGCGCTCGCACATCGCCGCCAACTATCCGGCTCACCCGGAGCTCACACCGCCGTTTTTGTGCCTGGTGGTATCCGGCGGGCACAGCCATATCGTGCAGGTGGAGGATTACACCCGCTTTGCGGTGATCGGACGCACCCGCGACGATGCCGCCGGCGAATGCTACGACAAATGCGCCCGTGCGATGGGGATGCCGTATCCCGGCGGAGTCGCGCTGGACAAGCTTGCCGCCGCCGGCGACCCGTGCGCCTACAAGCTCCCCCGCCCACACGTCGAGGGCAGTCAATACGATTTCAGCTTTTCGGGGCTGAAAACCGCCGTGCTCAATCTCTTGCACAACGCCGCGCAAAAGGGAGAAACCGTCAACCGGGAGGATCTGTGCGCGTCGTTCCAGCACACGGTGGTGGATATGCTGGTCGGCAATACGATGACCGCCGCCGCCGATCTTGGCGCGCGAACCGTCGTGCTGGCGGGTGGCGTTTCCGCCAACTCCGGCTTGCGCGCCGGAATGGAACGGGCGTGCCGCGAGCGGGGCATTGCGCTGTATGCTCCGCCGCTGTCGCTGTGCGGCGATAACGGCGTGATGGTGGCAGCGCAGGGATATTACGAACTGCTGGCGGGGCATACCGCCGGTGCCGATCTCAACGCGGTCGCCGGACTGCCCATTACAGCGGACTATCCGATGCAATAACCCCTGCGCGGGGGGATAATACAGGAGGAATACCTATGGTCAACACATTTGACATCACCGCGTTCGGCGCGGTGGGTGACGGCAAGACCGATTGCACCGCCGCCATTCAGGAGGCAATCGACGCCGCGGCAGAATGTCGCGGGCAGGTCATCGTGCCGCCCGGCGAATACGCCACGGGGCGTCTGCAACTGCACGGGATGTATGTGACGATGCACGGCGTTTCCGGCTGGAGCTATCACGGCGACGGCGGCTCGGCGCTCATTCTCAATGACCCAGACGCCGACTGTCTGCTGGATATTTCCGCCGCCGTCGGATGCACGGTGCAGGGCATCGGGCTGAACGGGAAAAGCCTCGGCAAAAATGTCCACGGCATTAAGCTGTATTACGAAAAATACAACGGCAACGGGCAGGAGGACACCCTCACCGTCGATGACTGCCGCATCGCGGAGTTTACCGGCGACGGACTGCATTTTGAGCACGTTTGGGCGTTCACCGTGCGGCACTGCATGATGATCTTCAATAAAGGTGCCGGGCTGTTCATCGACGGCTGGGACGGCTTTATCAGCGATTGCATCTTCTGCCACAACCTCAACGCGGGTGCCTTCGGCGGTAACACCTGCTCGTCGCTGACCTTCACCGGCAACCGTGTCGAATGGAACTGGCGCGGCGGATTTGTTTTTCCGAGCGGAGGAAGCTGTAATATCACCGGTAATTTCTTTGACCGCTCTTTCGGGCCGGGTATTGACCTCGGCGCACCGGGCAAAGGCTATTCCATGGCGACCGTCACCGGCAATGTGTTCCGCCGCAGCGGTGCTTTCAATAACGACCGTCCGCTCATCGACGGTGAGGACAGCTGTTGCCACATCCGGCTGACCAACTGCGGTGGTCTCACCGTCATCGGCAATACCGGTGCCACCGGCGGAGATGACGGCCCCGGCGGGGAAATCACCCCGCACACCGGGTTCATCATCACCGATTGCACCGAATGTATCGTGCGGGACAATGTCCTGGCAAACGATGGCGACGGAAAGATGCTCGATCTGCGCGGAGACAATGCGACCTGCATCATCGACAGCAATATCGGCTCGGAATAAAACACATATAATCACAGCCCCCGTTCTCCGATGAGAGCGGGGGCTGTGTTGGTTATAGGCTTACTGCGCGTTTTTCCTGCCGAGGATGAGCTTCAGCACAAACAGCGTACCGACCATCAGCACGATAGCGATCGGCAACGCAATGTAGACATTCTGGGTCATACCGGCGATGATATACGATACAAACGACACCGCCGCGACCGTCATAGCATACGGCAACTGGGTCGAAACGTGATTGATGTGGTTGCACTGAGCACCTGCCGACGCCATAATGGTGGTGTCGGAAATCGGCGAGCAGTGGTCGCCGCACACCGCGCCCGCCATGCAGGCGGAAACCGCGATAATGGTGATCGCGCCGTCATTGCCGCTGAACACACTGAGCACGATCGGGATCAGGATACCGAAGGTACCCCACGACGTACCGGTCGCAAAGGACAGACCGACCGCGATCAGGAAGATGATGGCGGGCAGGAACGATTGCAGACCCGCCGCGCGGCTCTCGATGAACTGCGAAATGCAGACCTTGGCGCCGAGGCTGTCGGTCATGGTTTTGAGCGTCCACGCGCACACGAGGATGAGGATGGCGGGCACCATCGCCTTGAAGCCCTCCGGGATCGCCTCCATGCAGTCCTTGAACGAAATGACCCGGCGGCACAGGAAATAGAAGATGGCAAAGATCAGCGTGATGAACGAGCCGAACACCAGACCGACCGATGCATCACTATTGGAGAACGAGCCTATGAAATCATGGAAATAGTCATTGCCCGCCTCAAAAAAGCCGCCGGAATAGATCATACCAAATACGCACGCGCCGATGAGGAACACGACCGGGATCACAAGGTCGCACACCTTGCCCTTCGTGCCGACAGCCTCCTCCTTCGCCGCGGCAAAGTCATTGCCGGTGGTAAAGAGGTCGCCGTTTTTGGCGTTGAACTCGTGCTTTTTCATCGGGCCGTAATCAAAGCCGGAGAAAGCAAGGAACAGCATCATCACAATGGTCAACAGCGCATAGAAATTATACGGGATCGCCTGGATGAAAAGGGACATACCGCTTGCCGAGCCGGCGCCCTTGGCAAAGCCGGCAACCGCCGCCGCCCACGAGGAGATCGGGGCGATGATGCAAATCGGCGCCGCCGTCGCGTCGATGAGGTAGGAGAGTTTCGCCCGCGAAACCTTCTTCGCGTCCGTCACCGGGCGCATCACGCTGCCAACCGTCAGGC
>CALDHV010000093.1 GCA_937902305.1 uncultured Clostridia bacterium | reverse complement strand
CGTATAAACGGAAAAGGATGTTGCAAAACCTACAAGCTCCCTATCTTGCCCCGCCATTCGGTGGGCTTTTTGCGTGAGCGCTGTTATCCGTTAATTGTCTTTCGGCGGGTCAAAGGACGAAATGATCTTCGCCACGTATTTGGCAAGCGCGGTCAGGTCGTCCGAGTCGACCTTGCCGTCGAAGGTCACATCCGCCGCCGCGCCGTTGGGAACATCGGCGATCTTGGCGACCTGCTTGGCAAGCGCGGTCAGGTCATCCGAGTTGATCTCGCCGTCGTCATTGACATCGCCGGGCTGTGTGGTGCCGGGGATGGTATCGACCACCTTGCCGAATAGCATCGCAGCATCGCAGAAAACGCCGGACTCGTGCCGCGGCCCGGTGCCGCCGGGGAAGGACTTGGTCGGCGCCTCGTTATTGAGCCAGGTGCTTTCGGTGCCGTCCATCGTGATGATGCCGTTGCTGTTGATGGTGATGATGGTGCTCATCGGGTCGGCGGAGTAGAAGGAGAAGTTCGACTGGCAATCCCGGATATTCCGCGTTTCGGTGCGCAGGTAGTTGCCGTCGGCATCGTAGATCTCCTTCTGATAGGTCAGCCCGGCATATGGGAGGTTCTGTGTGCCGATGAGATCACGGTCGCCGCAGCAGCCGCGCACGACGTTGACATATTTATACAGCACGCCGTCCACATAGACCTGTCTGTCCCAATGCTCGTGTCCGCAAATGGACATCAGCACGGTACCCGGGCGCTGATCGTTCGCTTTCTTGAATACCGCGCGCAGAGCCGCACCCTCGGGTACACTGCCGGTGATGACGCCGTCGATACCCGCGTGGTGGCAAACGACGCAGGACAGCCCCTTGTCCGCCGCATCCATAATGAGCTTCTCTGCCCATGCAAACTGTACCGGGCCGAGCGCGTTATAGATCTTCGCGGTAGAGGGCGGGCCGTAGCTGTTGGCGGTGTTATGGCGATACTGACCGTCCCCATCCACATAGTAGTTGGTATCGAGGCAGATGAAGCGGAAGCCCTTGGTATCAAAGTAGTAATAACCGATCGAGGTGTCCATTTTGCCGTCGGCGGTACCCCACACGACGCCCGGATCGTTGGTCAGCGACGGGGTGACCAGCTCCATCGTCGCGCCGGCGCACTCCAGCTCGTGGTTGCCGTAGACGTTGTAGACCTTGAGGCCGTACGGGTTTTCCTTGAACGCTTTGACAAACTCCGGACGGTCGGCAATGCCGATGATCATATCGCCGAGGCTCAAAACGAAATCCGCGTTGCTGTCGTGCGCGCGCTCGAGCACCGCGCGCAGGTCGGGAACACCGGCGATGGTGCGCTCGTCGTAATGAAAGTCGGCAAACATCGAGAAAGTGATCTGCTTATTTTCGGCACCGGAGTATCCGGTGATACCGGCAAAAGCGGTGTCGAGGTGGGCTTTGGTCGCCGCGGTGGTATTCTTATCGGCGTGGACGCCGGATGCCATTTTGACCGGGCAACCGACCATGGATTTGCCGTAGTAATAATCACTGCCGATCAGCAGGAACGGGCGTATGACAACGTACTTTCCCAGCTCCTCTGCGGTGAGCGCGTCCTTTTTCGCGGTGAAATGCACCGCTTCGCTGTTCTGTGTGAAATCCTCGACCATCGTCACGGTCGCGCCCTTGGTCATCCGGGTGATTTCGGTTTTGTCCGCATTGCCCGTGACCGCGGTCACATAGCCGAGCTTGGCGTTCGCGGCGGCGGTATAGTCGCTCTTGATGTATTCCTTATAGAAGAAATTGCTTTTCTCCCACGTGAAGTCCGCGCCCACGCCCACGACCGGCTTGTCGGCGGTGCCGGAGAGATACAGATCAGGCTTGCCGGCGGTGATCTGCGCCGTCTCGAGGGAGCTGACCGTGACCTCGGTCACATAGATCGCCGCGTTACCGAGATAGAAGCCGCAACCATCGGTTTCAGACGTATATTCGGGGACATTGACGGAGCTTGCCTTTTCGCCGTTGACGTACAGCGTGCAGACGTTGTTGCAGTTGATCAGCTCCAACTCCACCGCCTGACCGATGTTGACGGTGCTCGGCATCGTAAAGTTTGCATCGGAAAACTTCGGATAGCTACCGACACCGGAGGAGGAGAAGTAACCGTCGGCGCCGATGTTGATCTTTGCCTCGACCGCGCCGCCGTTGGTGGGATCCAGCCGCTTATACATACAGCAGTCGATGCCGAAGCGCGCGCCGGAGGCAGGCACGACGGTTGCGCGGTAAGAATAGTTGCGCACCGGGACGGTCGGCATACAAGCCCATGCCGCGCAATTGTTGGACGAAAGCCTCAGCACCTTGCCGTAGGAGGAATAGTTTTCGATCTGCGCGCTGTAGCCGGTGCCCTGCCAGCCCCAGACCGAGGCGATCTCCCAGCCGGCGGCGTTCTGCCCGACGGTGTCGCTTTCAAAGTCGGTGTGATAGATCGGATCACCGACAACATATTCCTTGGCAGACATATCGGTGTCATCTCCCTCATATTTTGCGTACAGCGTTTTCTCGCCGGTCGCAAAGGTGTAGGTCATCAGATCAAACTCATTGCCGTCAGTGCAATCCGCGTCGGTATACCAGCCGGCAAAGGCGGCACCCTTCTTGGTCGCCGCCGGCACGGTGTAGGTCGCGCCACTGTCGCCGATATAGCCGTTGAAGGTGCCGGGCGCGGTGCCGCCGTTGGCTTCGAGCGCGATGCGTTGCACCTCGTTATCCGCGAGCTGTTCCACCGTTACGCTGTCGATCTGAATGCAGTCGCCGGAGGCGGTGCCGAGCTTCTCCGGTACCAGCGCGAGATGCCAGCCGTTGAGAAAATCCTTGTCGTTGGTCACCAGCGTGTAGTTCTTATACGCCGTTTCCGCGACCGTGGTCTGCGGCAGAGCGATGTAGCCCTTGTCAAAGGGCTTGCTGTTGCCGTTCGCGCCCGTCAGAGGGCTTTGGGCAAAGGTGATGGTCGCCCAGTTGCGACTGCCCATCAGGAAATGGAGCTTGGCACCGGAGGCAAGATGAACGATGCGCAGGCGGACGCTGACGCGGTAATACGCCACACTGCCGCTCGGCGCGGCATCGCTCGCTTCGTTGAAAAGGCGGAATGCCGCCGGTCGGTCGGGGTTGTTGCCGGTATATTTCAGTTCCATATATCCCGCGCTGTCGCCGCCGGTCGCGGACATCGTGACGGCGGTGGTGCCGTAGCAGGTGCGGTTGGAGTAGGTGCCGGCGTTTTGCTCGTTGTACTTGCCGGTGTAGTACGGCTTGCTGCTGTCAAAATCCATCGTCAATGTGGTGGATTTTGCCATCACGCCGACCGCCACTCCGGTCAGGAGCAATGCCGCCGCCAGCACAACGCTGAGTGTTTTTTTGCCAAAAAGCTCTTTCTTCATACGGATAGCCACCTTTCGCATAATATCCAACATCAATTTTAACAAAGCCGCGCGGCGGCTGTCAATGGCATAATGTCCCTATTGTGTGTCAAAATGTCCACAAAAGGAGAGGAAAAAATCGCGCCCGATGCCCTCCGCCGGGTGTTTGAATAAAAAAGGAAAAAAGTGCTTGCATTTTGAAAATGAGTGTGGTATACTGCTATCGTAGGAATAAGGTAAGGACAAAGGAGTGGGGCGACCCGCTCCTTTCCTTGTGTGCGGCGTGATGCCGCGGAAAGGCGGGAGTATGGCGACAAAACGAGCCGCTTCCGGCGGGGTCGTGCCGCAGGTCATCGCACTGGCGGAGCCGATCACGCGGGAATACGGGCTGATGCTGTGGGATGTGCGCTTTGTCAAGGAGGGCGCGACGTGGATCTTGCGGGTGACGGTCGATCGCGAGGATCAGCCGGTATCCATCAACGACTGCGTGGCGGTATCGCGCCGGCTCAGTCCCGCGCTGGATGAGGCAGACCCGATCGAGCAATCCTATTGCCTGGAGGTCACATCCCCCGGTGCCGACCGCGAGCTGACCCGCCCCGATCATTTTGCCTACTACGAGGGGTACCCGGTCAATGTGCGGCTGTATCGCCCCGACGGGGACGGTCAGCGGGAGATCGCCGGTCTGCTGGAGCAGTATGCCGACGCGGCGATGCTGCGGCTGCGGCTGGAAACGGGGCGCACCCACCAGATACGCGTCCATATGAAGCAT
>CALDHV010000092.1 GCA_937902305.1 uncultured Clostridia bacterium | reverse complement strand
TAACTTAATTTCTTATTTTTTGAGAAAAATGTTACCCATCATTGACGACTGTACAAAAGAATGTGAAAAATAAATAATATTTTTCTTGCATTTTGCCGCAGAATGTGATATGATATTCCAGCAATTGTGAAATTATATCCTTTTGGAGGGAATGTTATGTCGATATTCGAATATATTATTGGCGGAGTTTTGATTATTTTCTCGTTGCTGATCATCGTTGCGGTGCTGTTGCAGGAGGGGCGTCAGGCAAACCTCGGCGTTATCTCCGGCGCGGCGGACTCGTTTATGGATAAGGCGACAGCAAAGAGCTGGGACGCACGTCTGGCGAAGATCACCAGAACGCTGGCGATCATCTTCTTCGTGCTGGTGCTGGGCGGTATGCTGACGACCAAGTTTTTGAGCAAGTCGGCGCTGGCGAGCTATAGCGCCAAGCAGGAGTCTACCCAGAACTCCGAGACCGAGGACGATACGAGCAAGGACGTCCAGGGTACGGATGACGGCGAGGTCGATATTGACGATCAGGCGTCGAAATAAGCGAAAGATCATCAAAGCGGTCTGCTTGCATGGTTGCAAACAGACCGCTTTTGTCATTCTTGCCTCGCCGATGTGCAGAAGCGAAAAAGCCTCCCCTGTGCAAGGGAAGGCGGCAAAACGTAGTTATGACGGAGGGGTTGTCGGATTTGTGCAATATTCCGGCATACGCACAAACCAAAACCCTTATCGTCTAACGCCTACTATGGTGCGTCGAGGACGCCGCACCCTACGGCACAGTCCCGGCATACGCGCATTGCGCGCCCCTACGGCTCCCCGCTCCGCACTCCTCACTTCACACTCCACACTCCACTCTCCACTCTCCACTCTCCACTCTCTCCCTTGACACCGCCCTTTTTGGCGTGGTATAATGCCGCTGAACAGTCGGAAAGAAAGGACTTGACAGTATGGAAAACACATCTGAACAAATCAAGCAGGAATTACTGCAAAACAAGATCATCGTGATCGTCCGCGGGGTGCCGGTCGCGTCGATGCGCGAGCTGGTACACAGCTACTATGACGGCGGCATCCGCTTTATGGAGGTCACATTCGATCAGAAATCGACCGACAATTTCCGGCAGACGACCGAGTCTATCCGGCTGATCTCGACGGAGATGCAGGGGAAAATGCACATCGGCGCCGGCACGGTGATGAATACCGAGCAGGTGCATCTGGCGCAGCAGTCGGGCGCGGAATACATCATTTCGCCGAATGTTTGCCGTCAGGTCATTGAGGAAACCAAAAAAAGCGGGCTTCTCTCCATCCCGGGCGCGTTCACCCCGTCGGAGATCGCGGACGCCTATGCGTACGGCGCGGATTTCGTCAAGCTGTTCCCGGCATCCGCACTGGGCGCGGACTACCTCAAGGCGATCGTCGCGCCGCTGTCGCATATCCCGTTGCTTGCCGTCGGCGGCATTCGCCCCGAGGCGATGCCCGCCTATCTGAAGGCCGGCGCATGCGGCTTCGGCGTGGGCGGCAACTTGGTCAATAAGGAATGGATCCGCAACGGTGAGTTCGGCAAGATCACCGAGGAAGCTCGCCGCTATTGCGCGGCGCTGGAGGGGTGACGGAGATGCTGTTATGCTTGGACGGCGGGACGACCAATACCCGCCTGCGTCTTATCCGGGAGCATACCGTCTGCGACATCGAAAAGACGAATGTCGGTTCTTCTGCCAAGGATAATTCCGCGCTCAAGGTCGCGGTAAAGGATATGATCGTGCGCTTGCTGGCGCGCAACGGGCTGACCGAAGCAGACATCGAAGCCATCCTCGCGGTGGGGATGGTCACATCGGAGTTCGGGCTGTATCAGCTTCCGCATATTTATGCGCCGGCGGGCTATACCGCGTTTCACAACGGTATGGCGCGGGTGATGCTCCCCGATGTCAGCGGTATTCCCTTTTTCTTCATTCCCGGCTTTCGCAATGCGCCCGACAGCGCCAATATGATGCGGGGAGAGGAAAGCGAATGTCTCGGGCTTTGCTCCCAGCTCGGCATCGACCGTCCGGCGGCGGTCATTCTGCCGGGCAGTCATAATAAGGTCATTTTGTTTGACGGCGAAAAGATCTCCGCTTGCTATTCCACCATCAGCGGCGAGCTGATCGCCGCCGTGGCGGGACATACCATCCTGCGGCATTGCTTTTCGCTCCCTCTGCCGAAAATCTTTGACGAGGGCGGGCTGATCGCGGGAGCGGAATGTGCCGAGGAAAACGGCTTGACCATGGCGCTCATCCGCATCCGTTCGCTGTCGCTCAGCGGGCAGTATTCGCAGGAATATCTCTCCTCCGATATGGTTGGCGCGATCTTGTATGAGGATATTCGGGCGATCCGAAAGTATTCCGAGGGCTTGCCGCTGGTCATCGGCGGCTCCGACCCGCTCAAGAGCGAGATCGCCGCTTTGGCGAAGCGGTTTTTGCCGAACGAGGTATTCGTCGCCCCCGCCGAAACAGCGGAGAACAGCTCCGCCATCGGCTCGGTCAACATATACGAAAGCAAGTAAGAGTGATTAGGCGCGTTTTCGAGCCGCAACAACTATCAAGGCGAAGCCCTGCATCATTCTTCGTGCACCGCAGGTGCGCTTCATTTCCAAAAACAAAAGCACTTCTTACGAAGTGCTTTTGTTTTTGGAGCGGCTGACGAGGCTCGAACTCGCTACCTCCACCTTGGCAAGGGGGCGCTCTACCAGATGAGCTAAGGCCGCATCCGTGATGCAAGACGTATCCTAACACAC
>CALDHV010000091.1 GCA_937902305.1 uncultured Clostridia bacterium | reverse complement strand
GGTCATCATCGGCTTGCTGTCTGCCGTGCTGATGCTGTATACCAACAGCTTTTTGATGCGGCAGAGAAAGCGGGAGTTCGGGCTTTACAGTGTGCTGGGTCTGGAAAAGAAGCATATCTGCCGCATCCTGTTCTACGAATCTCTCCTGTGTACTCTCCTCTCCGTCGCCGCGGGGCTGTGCGGCGGGATACTCTTTTACAAGCTGTCCTCGCTGGCAATATGCAGGCTGCTCCGGGCACAGGTCATCGCCGGATTTTATTTTGTCCGCGTAACGACGATTCTTCCCGCCGGCGTGATATTCCTCGGTATCGACGCGCTGGCATATCTCGTCAACTGCGTCGGTATTCTGCGCACGCGACCGGTCGAGTTGCTTTCCGGCGGCGAGGTCGGCGAAAAAGAGCCGAAGGTCAAGTGGGTCTTGCTCATTCTCGGCGTTTTATCGCTCGGCGGCGGGTATTATATCTCGCTGACGAGCAAACAACCGCTCAAAGCCCTGTTTTTGTTCTTCGCGGCGGTGCTGCTGGTCATTGTCGGCACCTATTTTCTGTTCACCGCCGGGAGCATCTTTGTGCTGAAAGCACTGAAAAGCCGCGAGAGGTTTTACTACCGACCGGGGGCAGTGACGGCGGTATCGGGGCTTCTTTACCGTATGAAACAGAACGCCGTCGGGCTTGCTTCCGTGGCGGTTTTGGCAACCGGTGTGCTGGTGATGATCTCCTCCACGTTCTGTCTCTACTCCCGCACCGAGAATGTCTTGCGGCAGAATTATCCGCAGGATTACTATGTGCCGTCCGTCCTTTACGTCGGTGACGGGCAGGCGGTGGATATTCCCGAAGCGGTCATCGACGAAACCGTCAGAACGGCGGCACAAGAATACGGCTTGCAGATCAAGGAGGGGTATTCGCAGGAATATCTGGAGGTCGCATTCTGCCGTGAGCCGGGCAAGCTGATCGCGGACAGGGACTATATGAACGCACAAGTCGATCTCGATGGCGTGATCAATGTCGTTTTTCTCACCGAGGATATGTTCGTCGGTCTCGGTGGCAAGCCGCTCGGACTGAAAGCGAATGAGGTCGCAGTTTGCTCCTATTCCATCAACAATGCTTTTCGGGACACCGCGTTTGCGCTTTTTGATACCGAATATTCTGTGACGGAAAGCCTGACCTATTTCCCGATCAAATCCGCCTTGGTGTCAGTCAACAATTTCGGTATGGTGGTTGCCGACGACGCCGTATTGACAGCGATTTACGACGGACAGAAGGCGGCATACGGATTTTCTGCGTCGGAAATGCAACGCCGCTATTGTGTTAATTTTA
>CALDHV010000090.1 GCA_937902305.1 uncultured Clostridia bacterium | reverse complement strand
GTCACCTCGACGCCGGCGAGCGCGTTGGTCTCGAGCGCCACGACGCGCCCTTCGGCATCGACCGCATTGATCCGCAGATACTTGAGGTCATGCCCGTCCGCCACCCATCCCGGCGTCTCATCGACCGCGACAAGACGAACGGGCTCCCCCGTCGTCTCCAGTCGGTGCCGAACCGTCCGCTCTCCCACCCGACCGACC
The DNA here is from genome assembly GCA_937902305.1 of uncultured Clostridia bacterium. Classification (GTDB taxonomy): domain Bacteria; phylum Bacillota; class Clostridia; order Oscillospirales; family Acutalibacteraceae; genus UBA5905. Next base: position 2,756 of record CALDHV010000090.1, on the reverse strand, counting down.
GCTTCGAGCGTACCCGCCTCCCACTCGACACCCTTCCACTTCAATACGTTCCGGTCATTAAGCCCGGTCGCGTCGTTCTTCCGGACTCCCAGAGATCGCCCGTTGAGGAACAGCTCCGCCTCGGGAACGTTGGTATACGCCCACACCGCCACCGGCTTCCCGGCCTGATGTGCGCGATTCCAATGCGGAAGCAGGTGGATATTCGGTTCGTCGCTCCACAGCGCGCGATTTTGGTAAAAAGCATCCTTGCGCAGTAAATACATATCGGTCGAGCCGGAGCCGGACGACAGCCGCGGCCAAATCGCCTCTCCGCGATGATCGAACGCGATCCATTGGAACACGCCCATCATCCACGGGCGCCGGAGCACCGCCTGCCAGACGCGGGAGCGCCCCCAAAACGACGCATCGGTATCGTGATCGAACGAGGAGATCCGCCCGAGCGCCGGTACATCCGGAGCATACCATCCCCGCGATGTGCCGGTGGCGCAATTTTCGGTGGAAAGCATCGCCCTTTGCGGATATTGCTCATGGATCATATCCCATTTGCCGGAATTATAGTTCACCCCGATCAGATCACAGTCATCATACACCGTGCACTGTTCCGGCGTGCGGTCGTTGGCGACGATGACCGGACGGGTCGTATCGTATTTTTTGACTACCGCCGCCAGTGTGCGGGCGATACGGTGTCCCTGCTCCCGGATAAAGTTTGCCTCCTCATTGCCGATGCTCCACAAGAAAACGCAGGGGTGATTGCGATCCCGCTTTACCAACGTGGCAAGCTCCCGCTTGCCGTCCTCATCGGAGGAAAAACGGCGCGTTTCCGCCATCACGAGAATGCCCTGCCGATCCATTTCGTCCATCCAGTATTCCGCCTGCGTATAGTGCGAACAGCGGTAGGCGTTGCCTCCCATCTCCCGGATGAGCTTCGCCTTGTAGCGATATACGCTGTCGGGCACGGCGATGCCGGTGATGCCGTAATCCCCATGACCGCACACGCCTTTGATGAGCAAATGTCGCCCGTTGAGGAAAAACCCGCGATCCGGCGTGAACTCCAGCGTGCGGAAGCCGAAATCCGTGCGCCGGGTATCGGTGATCTCGCCGTCCACCGTGACCGTGGTAACGGCGGTGTGCAGGACGGGTGCATCCACATCCCACCGCGCCGGGGACTGCACCGACAGCGTCAGCGTTGCCGTACCGTTCTCCTGCGCCGGTACCCGCAGACGGGTCTCGCCGACGGCGAGCACCTGCCCGTCCCCGGCTTCCACCGCGACCGACAGCGCGGCGTCCGCCGCCGCAAAGCCGTCATTGCGCATCGTGACCTCGACCGGCACCTCCCAGAGATCATCCCCGAGGCACCGGGGCGCGACATACACCCCGTAGCGGTCGATCGACACCGGGTCGTTCAGCTCCAGCCACACATGGCGGTAGATGCCGCCGCCCTGATACCACCAGCCGTTGCCGGTGCCGCACTCGACGCGGATCGCCAGCACATTATCCGCGTCAAAGCGGACAAAATCGGTGATATCCACCTCAAACGGGGTGTGTCCCTCGCGGTTTTGGATCATAAAGCTACCATTGAAATAGACGGTACAGCGGTCGGCGACCCCCTCAAAATACAGAACGATGCGCTTATCCTCACACTCCTCACGGGAGAGTCGGAAATGCTTGCGGTAAAAGACGGGGTGATAATCAAAAAATCCCCAGGCATTGTTGTTTTCCCGACGGGGAGCCTGCCGGATGACGCAGTCGTGCGGCAGACCGACCTGCTCCCAGCGTTCGACGGTCATGATACGTTCCGCCGAGCCGAAATCATCGGGCGTATCGGGGTAAAAAACCGAAAACGGGCCGGATTGCCGCTCCTCGGTCTTGGCTTGTCCGTAAGCCGGGCCTTTATAAGTCGGAGACGGCTCGGCGATGTCTCCGTCGTGAAATCGCCAGCCGTCATCGAAGCATTTTTTCATAAGTCTCTCTCCCATCCCGCCGTTTTCCTCATTATAGTCATCACCGCCGTCATCTGTCAAGGCAAAAAGGCGAAAAAACGCACGCAGATGCCGAGTGTTCTTAAGGACAGTTTTGTAAGACACTCGCCACACAGCGTGGTGAGTAAGTGCGCACTTAGTCAAAAGAAAACAGGCTGACAATAATGGTATAGCCGCATAAGGATGTTTTTGCGATAAGAAAACCCGCCGAAAAGGAAATTTATGCTCCTCTTCGGCGGGTAATTCTATTATTTGGCAAATGCGGATTTGTCATTGGTTGTCACTGAACACAAATTGCGTGTTGATGGGAATTTTGAAATAATCATTATCCCCATTCTCAATCAGTATAAGTGTTTTCGCGTCCTTTATTTCAAACCTGAATGTTGTTGTTTGAGAAGCGGCAATAATTACTCCGTTCTTCACCTCATATGTGCCATGTTCTGCATATGATATGACAGCACCAGCACCAAATTGGAATTCATTATTTTCGGTATTTATCCAAAAATACGGTGTCAACATTTCCTCATAATCGCCGACAGCATTGTAATTACCAGAAAGCAAGTCTGGAGTATCGGAATTATGACCTACATTGGAATTACACCCAATGAACAAGAAAACGCATATAGTTAATAAACACAAAGCAATTATTCTTTTCATACTTTCCCCAAAAATTTCTGATTTGTCCGCATCTGTATCGAGCATCGGATTTTGCCGTACAAAATCCACATCCGGAAAAAACATCCTTATCACACGCTAGCAAACGGAAATGCCGTTTTT
>CALDHV010000089.1 GCA_937902305.1 uncultured Clostridia bacterium | reverse complement strand
CTTGCAGCGCTTCGCATCGTTGCAGAGTGCCATGGCTCTGGCAAGCAGAACAGGGTCGTCCGTCCATGTGTCCGTGACGGTCATGCGGTTCTGGGTGAGGGTGCCGGTCTTATCCGAGCAGATGATCTGGGCGCAGCCGAGCGTTTCCACCGCGGTGAGGCGGCGGATGATGGCGTTGCGGCGGGACATATTCGTCACGCCGATGGAGAGCACCACCGTCACGACGGCGGCAAGCCCCTCCGGGATGGCGGCGACCGCCAGCGACACGGCGGTCATAAAGGTACTGCGTACTCCTAACCTGAACAGCACGCCGACGGCGAAAATAATCACACACAGCACCAGCGCCGCCAGCCCGAGGATGCGGCTGAGCTTCGCCATTTTATGCTGGAGCGGGGTGGAGTCGTTTTCTGCCGCCAACAGCTTGGCAATATGCCCCATTTCGGTTTCCATCCCGGTCGCGACCGCGACGGCGACTGCCTTGCCCTTGGTGATGTCACAGCCGGCATACAGCATATTGGCGCGGTCTGCCAGCGGGGTGATGTCGTCGAATACCCGATCGGCGATCTTCTCGACCGGCAGGGATTCGCCGGTCAGCGCCGATTCGTTGCAATGGAGCGAAAAGCTTTCCAGCAACCGGCAATCGGCGGGCACCTGGTCGCCCGCCTCCAGCATCAGGATGTCGCCGGGTACCAGCGTCAGCGCGGGAACGGTCTGCTCCTGCCCGTTACGCAGAACGCGGGCGTTGGGTGCCGCCATATCCCGCAAGGCACGCAGGGATGCTTCGGCACGGCTTTCCTGCACCACGCCGAGCAGGGCGTTGAGCAATACGATTGCCACAATGACGATTGGCTCGATCCAATCAGCTTCCTGCGACAGCACGGCGCGGGTGAAGAAGCAGAGAATGAGTGATACGAGCGCCGCCAACAGCAGAATAATGACCATCGGGTCTTTCATCTGCCGCAAAAACCGCCGCATCAATGTGGGCGGCGTAGTCTCCTTGAGCCGGTTTTCGCCGTATTCCTCCAACCGCTGTGCGGCACCGGAGGCGGACAGACCGGTTGTGCGGTCGGTATTAAGCTCCCGCAAGACCTGCTCTGCGGTATGACTGTGTCCGATCATAATGCGATTGTCCTTCCTATCAGCCTTTTTCTTTCTCTTTGAGCTGCGCGACGATCATCCGCGCGCATTTGTATACATCGCCGCCACCCATCGTCAACACGAGGTCGCCCGGCTGAACGTGCGCGGCAACATAGTCCGCGATCTCGGGGAAGGTGGCGAGGAATATGCCCTGCGGGATGCGGTCGGTGATCTGCGTGGAGTGAACATCCCATTCGTTGACCTCACGCGAGCCCATAATATCGCTCACGACCGCGTGATCTGCCAGCGCCAGCGCATCGGCAAATTCGGCAAGATGTCGGGCGGTGCGGGAGAAGGTGAACGGCTGGAATACCGCCCACACCTGCCGATGCTCCAGCTTTTTCGCCGCGTCGATGGTGGCGGCGATCTCGGTGGGATGGTGGGCGTAGTCGTCTGCCACCGTGACCCCGGCATAGGTGCCGAGGAACTCAAACCGTCTGCCTGCGCCGTGAAAAGCGCGGATGCCTGCGTCGATCTCGGCAAAGGTCATCCCGCACAGCTCGGCGGCGGCGGCGACCGCCAAAGAATTGACGACATTGTGTTCGCCCGGCACGCCCAGCTCGATCTCGCCGAGCCGCTCGCCGTTGTGCCACAGGTCGTATACGCCGTAGGCGCCGCGCACGGTGCGGATATTTTTTGCCTGCCACACATTGCCGTCGCCCAGACCGAAGGAGATGAGCTTTTTGCCGGTCAACCCCGCCAGCGCGTCTACGGTGTTGCGGTCATCGCCGTTGTAGATCACCGTACCGGTGGTCTGCTCGGCAAAGCGGCGGAATGAGCGCTTGACCCCCTCCAAATCACCGAAATAGTCCAGATGATCGGCATCGACATTCAGAATAATGCCGATCGCCGGGGTCATTTCCAAATAGTGGTCTTTGAACTCACACGCTTCACACACCATCGTGTCGTTGGTGCCGGCGTGACCGTTGGCGTTGAGCTTCGGCAATCTGCCGCCGATGAAAATAGACGGGTCGGTGCCCGCTTCGAGCAGGATCTGGCACAGCATCGAGGTCGAGGTGGTTTTGCCGTGGGTGCCGGCAACGGCAACGGTATTGCCGAATTGCCGGGAGATCCAGCCGAGCAACTTCGCCCGCTCGACGACCGGGATTCCCCGGTCACGCGCCGCGACCAGCTCAGGGTTGTCGGCGGGGACGGCGGCGGTGTAGACCACCATATCCGCGCCGTCGATGTTTTCCGGCGCGTGTCCCATCGTCACCGGGATGCCCAGCGCCCGGATGCGGTTGAGGTTGTCCGACTCTCCGTGATCCGAGCCGGTCAGTGCATAGCCCTTGGCAAAGAGGATCTCTGCCAGTGGACTCATACCCGAGCCGCCGATGCCGACGAAATGTATATTTTTCACATTTTCCAATAAATTGCTGTTGTCTAACATAGACTTGCCTCCCGACATGGTAAAAGAATATTCTTCCAATCTATTATTATAGTATATATTTGCGCGAAAATAAATACTTTTTGTCAAAATCCTCGGAAATATTTTTCGTACCCGGATAAATGGCGCAATTTCCCCATATATTGGAGCAGATCATAGGAAAGGATGAGCAGAATGAAACAATGGAATGTCCGGTTAGGGGCGGTACTGGCGGCGATCGGGGTGCTGACGGCATCCTGCCCGGTGGGGGCGACCTTGCTGTACGACACCGAAAGCGGGGAAAGCCCGGAGGAGCTGTTGGCGGAGGATGAGAGCGTTTGGGAAACGGTGGCGACCCCTGCCGCCGCGCTGGCGGTCGAAGCCAAGGGCGCGGTGCTGATGGATCAGGGGAGCGGGACGGTGCTGTACGAAAAGGACGCGAAAAAGCATCTGCCCATCGCCTCTGTGACAAAGATTATGACGCTGTTGCTGGTTGTGGAGGCGATCGACGCGGGCAAGAAGGTCTACGATGACTGATTCGCGCAAGTCGAGGCTGCTCGTCTTCGGCGCGGCGGACATGTTCCGGGACTACAACGTCTCGCTGCCGCCGCTCCTGAAGGCCGGCCCTGCGAAATCGCAGCCCGTCTACCGCCGGATGATCGAGGACCTCGCCGCGCATGGTCGTCTCGTGGGAACGGGCAATCTGCTCTCGTCCGCCGAGTGGCGTGCCGCTGCCACGAAGTCGCGGAATAATCAGCCGTTCAGCCGGAAAAGGCGTTTCGCCTGATCTTATGTAGTGATGAAGGGGAAATCGAATGGAATTCTTCGGAACGGACATCTACCTGCCGGTTGACCGGCACACCTTTGAAGTGACGACCGAGACGCCGCGGCATCCGACGGCGTTCGAATGGGTCGCCGCGCGCATCGTCTCGGACTTCGGCGCGTCCCCGCAGTTCGCCGCGGCCAGCGTCGGCGACGTCTTTCGCACCGCTCTCGGAGGGGCGGGCACGGAAGCGTTCCTGGGAACGGCGCTCGACGAGCTGTTCAGCTCGACCGTGCACGTGCTGGAGACGGACGAGAGGGACGTCGATCCGCTGATGCTGCCGATTTCGCGCATCCGCGTGACGGAAGAGGGGCGTCGGCTGTTGGAGACGGGGCTCCTTCCGAGCGAGCCGAAGAGCGAGCGTCGCGAGGTGACGTATGATCCCATTTCCCGGAAGATCCTGACGGGAAAGTTCCGGGGCGCAGAGGCGCCCGAACCCGGAAAGACAGTCGAGCTCGGTGCTGCGGCCGCACAGCCGCCCGTCGACTTGGTGCGGGCAAACGCCGAACGCGGGCTCAAGGACATCGCCGATTTCTGGGCCTACGAGATTTCCGATTCGGACGATCGCGAGGCCTTCTTGGATCCCGAGAAGATCGGCTTTTGCAACTGGAAGGACCAGGCCAAGAGCCAATTCGCCCCGCTGCCGCCGCTCGAGAAGGCGATTGACGCGGCGTTCGAGCGTCTGGAGAAGCGCCTCGGCAAGGAAAGGATGGGAGCGTTCCTGACGCCGCTCGCCGCCTCGCCGACGCTAGGCGCCTTTGCTGCGACACGCCTGTGCCTGATGGACGGCACGCCGGCGAATCTCATCGAGAACGGATCGTTCGAGCTCGACGATAAGGCCGATGCGCGGAATCCGAACGGCGACGCGGACTGGAATCCCCTTGGCCAGGCGGGAGGCTGGAGCGTCTGGCACTTTCCGAGTGCGGTCGGCAAGGCGTGGACGGACGGATTCGTCTCAATTCCCGCGCCCATCGAGGTGCGCTACGATCCGGGGCTCAAGCTCGTCGACTGCCCTATCAGACACCTCGGAACGGAAAAGGCACAGG
>CALDHV010000088.1 GCA_937902305.1 uncultured Clostridia bacterium | reverse complement strand
CATCTGCTGTATTAGTACCGTCTCCTCCCATCATGAGGTCGGTAATTATTTTAACATCATCTTCTCTAAGAATGAGAATGTTAGTACCTTCAAGACCTACGGTATATTTGATCTTAATAAATACACATGGTCTTTCATACTCTTTAACTATTTCATCCCATGTAGCTAATGTAACAACAGGCGTTGTAATATTAACCTTTTGATTTACCAGTGAATACAGCGTTGTTGCTGAAGTACCCATACTAATGTTGGCCACTTCACCGATAGCATCTTTTTCGATATCGTTTAGCAAACTCTGATCGGCTGTATCACCACCGCCCGAACCAGAATCTGAAGGGCCATCAGACGATTCACTTGGAGCATCTAATCCGCCGCCTTCCTGCATTCCATTCAGAAGGGCATTTATTTCGTCCTGGGACAGCATTCCATCCATCCGCTACTCCTCCTCTCTTATTATTGAAGTAACCCTAACGGCATATGAATCTTTCGACGATCCCGGAAGGGCTTTAAATTTCTTAATATTTCTATGGTCGTCTAGCTCTACAATCCCAAACTCACACGGGTCATCTGCGGTCGACAACGAGACCGTAACGGAAGCCCCACTTATTCTGCGAGATCACACGCCCGGCATCGTAGCCGTAGCTTTCTTTCTTCGTGATCTCGAGGAGGTAGCCGTTGCCGGTCTTATCATTCCAGATCCAGTAGTTCTCGCCGTACACGCCCGGGCGCTTCTGCTTATCCCAGATGTCATTAGCGGCATCCAGCAGGGTCGGGCCGTTGGTCGTGTCGCTGGAGATCGACCACTTGTTCTTGACAGCGGCTTCGATCTCAAGCTCGGTGCCCTCGTAAGTGAAGTCCTCCGCCAGCGTCAGACCGAGACCGTCGGTCAGCGAATACTGCTTCTCCGCATCGGAGGTGAGATACTTACCGTTCAGCGCGTAGTTCGCGGGGATGCTCTTGTTCTTCTCCAGGGTCTTGAGGAAGACCTGCATACCGGCGTTGATCGCATAGGTCGTACCGCCGTTGAAGACAAGATTCTTGCCGCTCATCTTGATCTGATACTCGTTGTCCGCGACATCCAGCAGGCCGTCGCTGTCAACATCAAAGTAACGGTTGGCGTCGGCGCTGGTGAAACGCACCTGGTACGGATCTGCGCCGCCGGAGCGCTTCATCTTCGCGCTGGTCAGCATCGGGCCGACCTGGATCTCGTAGGTGTAGTGCTTACCGTCCTTCTGCATCGCTTCCTGCTTGATGTCATAGCCGCACTTGCTGAGGATCAGGTCATGGAGCTGACCCGCCGCCAGGGTGACGAGGTGAGACGGATAGCGTTCATAGCGGATGACATACTGACCGATGTTCACACCGGCGATCATATATTTCGTGTTGGTCGGGCAATAAACGTAGTTGTAGCCCGCCGGGATGTCATCCTCGGTGTCCACGAAGGTCTTCTCGAAATACTCGATCGCCTTCTGCATCGCCAGAGCGTTCGGAGCGGCGATGTAAATCTTGGTATCCACGCGGCGGATGATGAAGTCGTTCGCGTTATCGACGCGCTTGTTCTTAACCTCATTCTCGATCTTGATGGACTCGGGACGAGCCTTGGAAGCGCCGATGATGATCTCATAGGTCTGCTCTTTCTTCATCTCGTTATTGAGAACAATATCGTCGTCCATCGACTCTTCCATATACTGCCGCATTTCGGTCGCCTGCTTGAGTATTTCTGCCGGCAGAGCGCTGTCACGGTACAGGACGAAACGGCAAGCATAATCATAGATCATGGACAGAGGCTCTTCCTTGTCAACAACATCGTCGTTGACGGTGATGACCTTCTGTTTCTTGGTAATGTGCTTGACGGTGGTGTAGTTATCCTCGTCATTGATCGCGGGCAGGGTCACGTCTTCATCGACGTTCGCCGCCGCATCCAGCTTGACGCTGATGAACACCATATCGCCCTCTTTGACGGCGACCGGGCCGAGCTTGTCATACGAAAGGGAGGTGACCGCCACGCCGTCCTCCGCCGCTTCGGCGTTCATCAGCGTGTCGCTCCAGATCTGCTGGTCATTGACCATGATCCGGACGGAGGCACTGCGCATCGTGCCGTCCTCTGCAAGGAAGCCGGTCTTGACATCGCCGATGGAGTCGATCGCGTTGATCGCACCCGCCGGGAAGCTGATCTTGCCATCCTGCTCGACGGTGTAGCACAGGGCTTCCTCCTCGCCGCCGGTGACGGACATCACGATGCCGTAATCCGGCGCCGCCTGGTCGTCATAGGTGGCCAGCTTGACATTCGCCGAGGAATAGCTCATCAGCGAGGTCGTGCCGTCATTGACAAAGGAGTATGCGTTGGTTTTCTTGACCGTGGCGCCGGTGCCGCTGACCCACTTGGCAAGGTCATAGGTGGCACGGGCTTTCCAACTGTCGGTCTGCTCATAGACCCACTGCCAGGACGTATTGTCATACATGGAGGTCAAAGATGAGCTTTCACGGTCGGCTTTGATCGCGTTTTTGATGTCGTTGTACGCCACAACAGCCGTACCGTCATCATAGGTGATGATCGGGTTGAGCGCGATAACAAGCTGCGCCTTGTTGATCTTTTCGTTGTCCTTGCCCTTGCCGGGTTTGTCGGTTTCTTCACCGCACCCGACAGCGCAAGTCAGCACCAGCGCAACTACCGCTAAAAGAGCTAATAAACGCTTTTTCATCTGTTGTGTACCTCCTTTACGCCTTTTTCTTGTTCTTCTTGAGGAGCAGCAGAACCAGTGCCGCACCGCCACCAACCACGACAACAGCCGCCGCGATGATAACGATGATCAGCCAGGTCGGCATACCCTCGTCGGTCACCTTATCGACCGGTTTCTTGTCGTCCTTCTTGACTGCATCTGCAATCTCAAGCTCGGGACGCTCGCCGCCTTCGATCCAGGTGCCGCGCTTATCGGCTTCGCCGGTGTACACTTTTTCGTAAGTGACTTCTTCCTCGATGACGATCTTGGTGGTCGGTTCCTTCTCCTCGTCATCCTTCTTTTCTTTCTTCTTCTTGGTGCCGGTGCCTTCCTCTACGAAGATGGCATACAGCGTGATCTCATCGCCCTCCGGGATCGTATCGGTCGCTTCAACGACATAGCCGAGGTCGCCCTTCTTGGTGGACCAGCCCTCGAACTCGAAGCCTTCCTTATACAGATCATCGGTCGGCAGATAGTTACGGAATTCGTTGCCGACGACCGCCTTGGTCGTTTCATACTTGACCGGGTTGCCATCGGCATCCACAGCGCCGTCGGTGTCGTACTTCATCGTGATGTAGCTCGGAGGCCCGACATACAGGTCGTCGATAAAGTAGGTCGTACCGGAGTTCATCGTCGTGTTATCGGAGATACCAAGCACCAGGTACTTACCGTTTTTCACGGTGATGAGCTGCTGCACGTAGTACCATTCGCCCGCTTCCACGCTGATGTTGTTGCCATTACCGCCAATATCAAACTCGGCGGTGGACTTATCATTGACCTTGCCGGGCTTATTGGTGCAACACATCCAGTAGTTCAGCGACATCATAGCCGCCTGATCCTCGGGTATATACACCCAGAACGAAACGACATAGCTTTCGCCCATTGTCAGCTCAAGCGGCTGTCCGTTCGCCGGGTTGATGAACAACACCTGGTTACGGTCAATACCCGCCCAGCCGATGGTATCGAGCTGCAGGGCAAACTGACCGTTTTCAGTGTGGTTCTGCTCATCCGAGATCTGACCCATATCGGGACGGTTGACGATCATATCGTTGTCGCCGAAGTTGAAGTTCTCGAAATCCTGAATCTTCGCGTTCGGATCGTACACCGGGATGACATAGTCGCGCATCTGGAAATCGTCGAGATAGAAGGTGTAGGACTGCTCCTCGTCGATCGCCAGGCAAGCGCCCATGCGGAGAGTGCCGCTGAACGGGGTATCCTCGATGACGCAGACGACCTTCGTCCACGCGCCCTTGGTCAGCGTGATGTCGCCGGCTTCGTTGCCGATACCCACACCGGCCTCATAGACCTTCTTCTCCTTGACCTGCGCGGCGGAGGTGTACACTTTATCCAGCGTATCCGCACCGTCCACGGTGATCCAGAAGCGATACTGATCAGTCGGGGCATCATTCGGCAGGTAGACATAGTAGATGAGCTGATATGAGTTGCCCGCTTCGACCTCCAGCGGCTCCAAAGCGCCGTCGGTGAGTACCATCTGCGGACGGGTGCCGAGAGCCGTGGTGTCGCCGGTGACCATCGCCGAGCGCATACCGCCGCTCGTATGGTTCGTACCGATCGCGACCTCCATCGATCCGTTCAAGCTGGGATCGTCGCCAATCTTGTAGCTCTCGAAGCAGAGGACTTCGCTACTGATGAGCGGCTCGGTGTACTCCGTGACCTGGATGTCATCAAGGTAGATGACAGCGGAGCTGTTATCCAGCCAGGCATTGAGCCCCAGGTAGTAGTACAGTGCATTGCCGACACCGGTAATGCTGTTGGCGATCAGGTAGACCCTCGTCCACTCGCCGCCCTTGAGGGAAACGGTCTGTTGAGAGTCGCCCTCAACCTTCTTGATGTTGCCGGTAGCCGTCAGATCCGCTTTCTTTGCGTCGCCGCCGACAGAACCGATCGAGAAGTTGACATCCACATCCGCCGCGGTATAGGCATAGAACTTAATCATATAGCCGTTCTCGGTCGCGGTGGAGAGATAATCGCCAAACTTGCTAACATACGGGATATGGGTCGCGGTAGTGGTGCTGAGGTTCATCTTCAGCGACTGGTTACCGCCGACGGTGTTGTTGGTGCCGGCGACGACCTCGCGCGCCGTCTCCGTACCGTTGAGATCCGCCGGAGTGCCCGCCGTGAACTCTTCGAAATCCTGCGGAAGCGAGTAGTCCGGAGTGTACTCCTCGATTGAAACATCATCCACCCAGATCGTAGCACCCTTGGTGGCAGTCAAACCGATCGAAACATAATCCTCTTTCTCGCCATTCAGTGCGTTCAGCGTAAAGATCTTCTGTACACGCACCCAGGTATTGGCGTTCAAGGTGTAGACCTGCGAGTCAATGATCTTGCTCTGAGTGAAATCAGACAAATCGCCTTCGTTGAAGAGGTTGACGTTCGCATCCAGCTTAATGGTGCAGAGCATCCAGAAAGTGGCGATATAGGTCTTGCCGGTCGCCAGCGCCTTGTCGCCCGCCGCATTCGCATACACGATACGCGGGATCTTGGTGCCGGAGGTGTTGCGGAAATTGGTGATCGTAACGCTCTTCAGACCGCCGCTGGTGTGGTTGAACTGCGTGCTCGCATCGCCGTTTTTGTTGCCAACGGGATAGGCAGTCGTCGCAGTATAGCCGCCCTTGCTCACGGTAATATCGTCGATGAGAACGACGGTATCCTTACGTGCGGCATCGCCGCAATCCAGCACGATGTAGAGACCGGTGCCGTTGGAGTTGTACACCGCCGTGGTGATCGCCACGACCGCGTATTTCCAATCACTGCCGGTATCGTCCTTGGTCAGGTCGGCGGCGATCTCCACCGCCGGAGTGATGTTGTTCTTGGTGCAGTTGTCCTCGACGCCCGGAATGTTGTCCTTGTCGCCGCCGAGGTTGCAGGAGGTGCTGATGACCTTCAGCTTGGTATCGGCAGTGACCTTCTCCGCCTTATACCAGAAGCCGACATTCAGCATCGTCTTTTCCATTATCTTATAGGTGCCCGCCTTATCGAGGGCGCACAGAGAGAACGCCGCAACGTTCTTCGTGTTCTCGGTGTCAAAATGCAGGCTCATAACACCGGTGCCGTCGTGGGCACCCTCGCCGTAGTCCGGGATGTACTGCGCATACGCACCGCAACCGTCTACCGTCCAGGAGTTGTTGCCGTTGACTTCTTTCTTGTAGTAGAACGGGAGCTGACCGTCGTTGCGCTTCTCGGCAACAGCCGCCGCCATAGCCTCGGTATTCTTGTCGTCGATCGGCTCGAAGTTAGAGACCAACAGCGTCTCATTGGAGGCACCGACCTGCTCGTAATCCTGAATGTAGGAGCCTTCCTTCAGCCAGCCGGCGTAAGCGACCCGGTTGTTTTCCTCCGGGAAAACGGTCATCGCGGTCGTGCAGGCGTGATCCTGATACCAACCGGCGAAGGTATAACCCGCCTTGGTCGGAGTCGGCGCACTGAAGATAGCGCCCTTGTTGCCGCGCACCGGGTCAAGATCGTTGCCGCCCAGTGTGTTGAGCGTAACGCTGACCATCTTGGAAATATCCAGCCAGTCTGCCTTCAGCGTGATACTGCTCGCGGGGAAGGTCGTGCCGGTGTAGGTATTGCTGCCCTGCTTCCAGCCGCGGAACTCACAGCCTTCTTTGGTCGGGCTGGCGGGGAAGGTGATCGCGATACCCGGCATACCGGAGATCGGAGCGACCGCACTGCCGCCGTCGGTATCAAAGGTGATCGTGACCAGATAGCTCTGATCCACATCCGCGACCTCCAGCTCGTCGATGTAGAGGACGGTGCCGTCATACAGCTTGCCCATCTGCAACGCGAAGCTCAGGGAGCCCGCCTCGGTCGGATTGAAATAAACCGACGCATCGGTCCACTCGGTCGTACCGTTGATCTTGATCACATCGGTCGCGGCACCGGTGGCCCAGTTGCCGTTGCGAAGCTGTAGCTTGCCACTTGCGCCATCGGGGAGAGCCTCCACACGATAGCGGAAATTGAGGCGATACAGCTTGCCCAGCTCGACATTCAGCGGCGTGCCGTCCTCGGAAGAAATCACGAAACCGTTCAGCGCGGATTTCGCGTCGATCTTCATCACGCCCTTGGTGTTGTTCGCACCGTCGGCGTCGGAAATCTGCTTGGCATCGGCAGAAGCATTGCCCGATGTGCCGTAGAAGGTGGCAGAGGCAACGCTGTCAAAGCCATTCTTCATCACCAGCACGCTGGGATCCTTCCACTTGGCATAAACCGTCAGGCTCGACTCCGGGAAGGTCTCGGGAACAGCAGAGCCGTCCTCCATCTCCCAGCCGTCGAAAATGAAACCGCCCTTGATCGGGGTCGCCGTCGGCCAAACGATGTTGGAGCCGGCAGTACCCTTGATGTCGCTGATGGCGGAGCCACCGCGCGTATCAAACTTGATGGAGAAGACCTCCGCCGTCTCGATCTTCATATCGTCGATCAAAACATTGGTGCCGTCACGCTTGGAGTTATCGCTCGAGATCAGACCGACATGGAAGCCGTTCTGGTTCGCCGCGGTGAAGAACCCGGTTTCGAAATACTGCCACTCGCCTTCCGTATCGGTGGCGGTCAAGGTTTTCTTGACGACATTGGCACGGGTCTTCAGGGTGTTAGGAAGCAGACCGCCGTTAGAGGTGTCTTTACCCGCCCAGTTCAAGGAACCGTAGCCGAAATAAAGATCGGTATCTACCGGTGCCTTTACTACCTTATAATAAAATGACACATTATAAGAATTACCGCCAACGCCCTTGCTGCTCGGGATAGCCGTCTCGTCGTGCTTGTTACCAAACAGACGGAAACCGGCGGCATAATCCGTGGTGTTACCCTCGAAGAACAGAGACATATAGCCGTTACTGCCGTTATGTCCCTTGCCCTCCACGGTACGCATAAGGGCCTTCGCGCCCGGCATATAGATGTTGTCGGTCGCGCCGTCCGCTTCCTTGTAGTTGGAAATGGGGCTTTCATAGTCGGCTTCCATAACCGTGACGTTTGCCGCGCCCGCGTTGGTGCCGTAGAACACCATGCAGGACAGGAGCAATGTAACGGATAACAGAACCGCCATGACCTTCTTTGCAGAAGACTTGAACATGATTTGCATTCCTCCCTCTCGTTTGTGGTTCGTTGATGCGGGGAATAACCTTTGCCTTGCCTATACGCTCAGACGCAGTGCCGAACGCTCTTGCCGAACTCTGCACATCCCGGCACGCGTCACAGCGCTTACGTGATCGCTGATTTTATAGCGGTCTTAAAGCCGTCCGGCGGATGCCGGAGAAAACCCCGGCATCCGCGCAGTATGGCATTTTTTGTTTGACCGTCAGATCACGCCTTGGTGAACTCCTTGACCTTCTCGGTCGCGGTCTTAGCAGCCGTGTCAGTGATGTTCTGACGAGCCGCCAGCTCGACCGCCACCTGGCTGACAGAGGCGTGACGCAGAGCAGACCACTCAGACGCGGAGCTCCAGCCCTTGCCGATCAGGTTCAAAGCGCCCTGGAAATACTCGAAGTACAGCGTGCTGTTCTGGAACAGAACAAGCTGCGTGCCGCGGAAATACTTCTCCAAAACCTTGTTGGCGAAGATCACAGCACCCGCATCCTCGTACTTGTCGAGGTCGAGGAAGTAGCGCAGGAAGTAGTACGCACCGTCGGGGTTCGCAGCGCCCTTGCAGATGCCGTAGCCGCGGTAGCCCAGAGGCATATACTGGAGCTTCTTGCCCTTGTAGGAATCCGGCAGCGGAACAACGCCGATGTCGGACGGAGCCAGGTTCTTGAAATAGCCGTTGTACTTGAGGCCGTAAGTACCCGCCATGCAGATACCGATCTGACCGGAAGCGAACGAGGTGATTCCGTAGCCGCCCGCCAAGCCTTCGTCAACCGCTTTCGCCATAAACTGGAGAGCGTCGATCAGGTTCTGGTCGGAGGTCATACCCTTGAAGGTACCGGTCTTCTGGTCGTAGTTGATGAGCGAGGTGCCCATCTGCTCCGCCAGCGTCATGCACTCGAGGATACCGCCGTTGTAGCCGAGCTTAACCGCATCCTGCATACAAACGTACATATTCTCGTAGGTCCACTTGCCGGCATCCAGGTAATCCTGCGGGCTGGTCAGACCGTTGTTGCCGTAAATCTTCTTGTTGTAGTAGCACACATAACCGCCGGTGAACGGAGAGTTGATGGTGTTGACAAAATAGTACTTGTTGCCGACCTTGGTAGCCTCACTGCACCGCTTATCCCAGAAGCCGTCATTAATGTTAAAGATCTTCGGCAACGGCTGGACAACCTCCAAAGCCGCCGGGAAGGTGCTGTTGGACGCCGCAATGTCGGGGGAGTTGCCCGCCGCGATCTGCGTAGCCACGTTGGTGATGAAGTTCGACTCCTGATACAGGAGGGTCTCGACCTTGATGCCGGTGACCTGCGTGAACTTCTTCACGACCTTCTGATACTCATCCGCCGAAGCCTCGCCCCAGTCGGCAAACTTGACCGTCTTGCCCTTGATGTTACCGGGGATGTTCTTGAAGATCGTCTCGTTATCGGAGTACTTGAGGCCATCGCTGTTCTCTTTACCGTTGGTGATGGACTCGTTCGTCTGGATGCTACCGGTGTTGCCCTTGCTGCCCTGCTGGCTGACACCGGACTCGTCGCTGTCATCGACACTGAACTCGATGTCGCTGTCGTCACCGAAATCATCCGGATCCTCGTCGCTCGTAGGATCACTCGTGTCCGTTACCTTGCCGCCGCAACCGACGAACAGGGTCGCCATCATCAGCACTGCCATAGCCAGTGCCAACAGCTTCAACCAATTTGCCTTTTTCATTGAGTTTGCTCCCTTCAGAATAACATTTTCCTCGCGCGCACCCGCGCGAAGAGGTGAGGCAATCGCCCATTGTCTGTGTTTTTCGACGGTGTGCAGGACCTCCGAAAACACATTACGGGCAATATGCCACATTTCCACGTTTATTGTAGCAAAAAAACTGTATAGAACACAGTGTAAATATTTTTGAAAAAACTACAGCGATTTTCACCGCTCCCATACTGTTTTTTGTGAAAATTGTTCGGCGTTTCTTGGCGGTGTATGTGCAACCTGCACAATAAAACAGCTCTTTTTTGCGCAAAAAAGCTCCAAAAACTGGCCAATTTGCCACAAAATATTTTTATTTTTTTTGAAAAAAATAAATTAATACTATATATAGGCGAAAAAATGCCCTTTTACCACCAAAGATTGGGGTAAAAGGGCATTCAAACGGTGTTGATTTTTACAACTCGGTGATAATGTGCGCCACATATTGCGCCATTTTGGTCAAATCGTCGGAGTCAACCTCGCCGTCGGCGTTGAGGTCGCCCGATGCCGCCTGCTGTTCGGTCGGGAAATCAATGTGGGCGACAAAGC
Source organism: uncultured Clostridia bacterium (assembly GCA_937902305.1). Lineage (GTDB taxonomy): Bacteria > Bacillota > Clostridia > Oscillospirales > Acutalibacteraceae > UBA5905. The sequence continues at coordinate 539 of CALDHV010000088.1, read as the reverse complement.
GCGCCATTTGGGTCAAATCGTCGGAGTTGACCTCGTCATCGGCGTTGAGGTCGCCGAGCCGCCATGTCGGGTCGGTCTGCTCCTCCCGCACGATAAAACGCAGTCCGTTGTCCGCCGCATAGTCGCGAGCGGCGGTATCGTTATAGCCGTAGATCGTCAGCTTACTGCAACCGTAGAATACATTTTTGCCGATCGTGGTCAGACCGGTGCCCACCGTCAGCCGGGTAAGCCCCGTACAGAAGCCGAAAGCGTAGTCTCCGAGCTTTTCCACCGTATCGGGAAGATCGACCGATTTCAGCCCCGCACAGTTCCAAAATGCGTAATTGTCAATGATTTTCAGCCCATCCGGCAGGGCAAGCTCCGTCAGCGCGGTACAGCCGTAGAACGCCTTTTTCCCGATGGTAGTCACGCTTTCCGGCAACCGTATGCCGGTCATCGCCGTATTGCCTGAAAAAGCACCCTCGCCGGGTGCTTTTTTATCGGAAACTATTGCAAAATAAGAAAAACTTTGATATAATAATCTCATACCACACAAAACT
>CALDHV010000087.1 GCA_937902305.1 uncultured Clostridia bacterium | reverse complement strand
GCATCGCTCGGCGGGTCGCAGATATGGCTCGAGCCGGGGGAGACGATGACGGTGGAGGAGCTGGTCAAGGCGGCGGCGGTGGTGTCCGCCAACGATGCCTGCGCTGCGTTGGGGGAGCATATCAGCGGTACGATCGAAGGCTTTGTGACGGCAATGAATGAGCGGGCAGAGCAGTTGGGTATGGAGGATACCCGCTTTGCCGATTGCAGTGGACTGGACGATAGCGGGTATTCCTGCGCGCTGGATGTGGCAAAAATGGCGCGCGAGCTGATGACCCACTCCGAAATCGAGCGATTTACCACGATATGGATGGACACCCTGCGCGGCGGCAAATCGCAACTGGTCAATACCAACAAGCTGTTGCGGCACTACACCGGCATCACCGGGTTAAAAACCGGCACGACGCAGGCGGCAGGACATTGCCTCGCCGCGACCGCCGTGCGGGAAAACACCGGCTTCATTGCCGTGGTTCTGGGCTGTGCGACGACCAAGGGGCGCTTTAACGAGGCGCGGGCAATGCTGGACTACGGTTTTTCCAATTATGTGAGCTTTGATCCGGCATCCGCCGCGCCGGAGCTGATCGACCTGCCGGTTGCCGGCGGGCAGGAGCAGACGGTGGCGCTGACGGCGGACGTTCCGCAGACGGTTTTGCTCAAAAAAGGAGCGGAAAAGCAGATCGCGGTGGCGGTCGAGACCGAGCCGTCGCTGACCGCGCCGGTCGAAAAGGGGCAGATCGTCGGTACCTGGCGGCTGACGGCGGCGGGGGAGACGGTCGGTGAATATCCCATCCGCGCGGCGTGTGCCGTCGGAGAAAAAACCTTCCGTTGGGCGTACGGGCTTCTCTTCTCGGCGCTGATCGGCTGATTTTGTGAACTTTTCATAAAATGTTGCCGAAATCTCGGTTTTACCTATTGCAAAATCAGAAAATATCGTGTATGATGAATGTAACAATATTTCATCTGTTTGCAACATTCGTCTATTGCCGCCGCGCCCGATTTTGGGGATAATATAAGTGTAAACCTATGGTGGGAAAAAGCACGGAAAGGGCGATCAAAATGGCGGTAAAACTGAACACCGGCTATGCCGGGGCATTTGTGACGGAGGAGGAGCTTCAGGCGTTACAGCCGGAGATCACGCAGGCGCATGAGACCCTGCACGGACGCACCGGCGCGGGCAACGCGTTTCTCGGCTGGCTGGATCTTCCGGTCGATTATGACAAGGAGGAGTTCTCCCGCATCGAGGCGGCGGCAGAGCGGATCAAGCGCGATACCGATATTTTTGTGGTCATCGGCATCGGCGGATCCTATCTCGGTGCCCGCGCGGCGATTGAGTTCCTCAAATCCAACAACTATAACTTTAAGAGAAAAGATACCCCGGCGGTATTCTTCTCCGGCAACAGCATTTCCGGCACCCAACTGTCCGAGCTGCTGGAGCTGTGCGAGGGCAAGCGGGTCAGCGTCAATGTGATCTCCAAGTCCGGTACGACCACCGAGCCGGCGATCGCGTTCCGCGTTTTCCGCGAGTATCTCGAAAAGACCTGCGGTCACGAGGAGGCGGTCAAGCGCATCTACGTCACGACCGATAAGGCAAAGGGCACGCTCAAGGCGCTTGCCGACCGCGAGGGATACGAGACCTTCGTTGTCCCGGACGATGTCGGCGGTCGTTTCTCGGTGCTGACGGCGGTCGGTCTGTTACCGATCGCGGTGGCGGGTTGCTCTATCCGCGACCTGATGGCGGGTGCCGCCACGGCGCGGCAGGCACTCACCGATACGTCGATCGAAAAGAACGACGCCTATCGCTATGCGGCCGCCCGCACCGCCTTGTACCGTAAGGGCTTCAAGGTGGAGATGCTTGTCAGCTACGAGCCGCAGTTTGCGCTGATGAACGAGTGGTGGAAGCAGTTGTTCGGCGAGAGCGAGGGTAAGGACGGCAAGGGCTTATTGCCGGATTCGGTGATCTACTCCACCGATCTTCACTCCCTCGGTCAGTTCGTGCAGGACGGCTCCAATGTGCTGTTTGAGACGGTCGTCAAGTTCGATCGTCCGCAAAAGGAGCTGTTTATCAAGGAAGAAGCGGAAAACGGCGACGGGCTCAACTTTTTGGCTGGTAAGCCGATGTCCTTCATCAACGAAAAGGCGTTTGAGGGCACTGTGCTGGCGCATACCGACGGCAACACCCCCAACTTTGTGCTGGAGCTACCGGCAATGGATGAGCAGAGCCTCGGCTATCTGATCTATTTCTTCGAAAAGGCGTGCGCCATCTCCGGCTATATGCTGGGTGTCAACCCGTTTGATCAGCCGGGCGTGGAGAGCTACAAGAAGAATATGTTTGCCCTGCTGGGCAAGCCGGGCTACGAGTCCGCAAAGCAGGCGCTCGAGGCACGTCTGCAAAAATAAACCCGGGATCAACCGCCCCGGCGGTTTCCAAATATAAGTTTTTCGGGAGGAATACTATTATGATTACGTTAATTCTCGGTCACAAAGGCTCCGGCAAGACGAAGCGCCTGATGGCTATGTGCAATGAGGCGGTTCAGCAGTCCAAGGGGAACGTGGTTTTCATCGAGAAGGATAATACGCTTACTTATGACATTACCCACGCGGCGCGTTTGGTCGCGGCAGAGGATTACGCGGTCAAGGGCTTTGATGTGCTGTACGGCTTCATCGCCGGTATGTGCGCGGGCAACTACGACATCACCGATATTTTTGTGGACTCGGTGCTGAAGATCGCCGCCTCCGATCAGCTCGGAGATCTGGAGGCCTTTGTTGAGAAGCTTTCGAAGCTGGATGCCAACATCGTGATGTCGGTGTCTGCCGCCAAGGATGAGATCCCGGCACGGATTGCCGATCTGGCGGTCGAGCTTTGATCGAAGCATATCCGCCGCACGGGTGGGTATACTGACGACGGGTAAAAGGATCGGAACGGCGGGGGAGTGATCTTCCGCCGTTTTCGCTGAAAGGAATGGTCAATATGGCAATCTGGTATGAGGGAAACCGTAATCTTAAAGCCAACGAGCGTGAAAAGGACGGTGTGACTTACTATGTGCGCGGTGTGCGCGAGGTGGATGGCGCACGGTATGAGCGGTACGCTGTCAAGACGCATTTTATCGAGCGCGGCGAGGATTATGTGGAGCTGCTGCCTGATGAGGGCGCTGAGTACGACGGCCAAATTGACATCGACCTGTCCACGCTGGAACCCTTGTGCGCCTGCCCCCATCAGCCGGACAATGTCATCCCCCTGAAGGACGTGGAAAAGAAGAAGGTTCAGCAG
>CALDHV010000086.1 GCA_937902305.1 uncultured Clostridia bacterium | reverse complement strand
GAATGCTTCGGCGGTTCGCCGTTCTTGTCGAGCTTGAGGTAGATCTTCACCTGTGCGCAGGCGTTCCCGTAGGCGGCGAGCAGTTTTTCGGCACGTGCGCGCTTTGCCGCGATTGCGTCCGTCTCCGGCGCGGCCACGGCGGCGACCGACGCGGTGATGATGAACAGCGTCTGCCAGCGGCTGAATCTGACGCAAAGCGGCGCGATCAGATAGATGGCGATGGTCGCCACCGAACTGCCGAAAGAAGCGGAAATGCACGCGCGGTCATACTCGGTATCGCTGAGCTGCAGGGAAAATATCCTGACCATCGGCGGCCAAATCATCGCCTGCGCGAAGCCGTTGACGCACCAAAACGCCGCCGTCAGGAGCGGATTTGGGCTAAAAATGACCGCGATATTCATTCCGGCGCTGATCGTCAGCCCGGCGAAGATCAGTCGCTCGGGCTTGAGCAGATCGCCGAGATAGCCGCTGAGGATCTGCCCCAGCCCGTAGCAGACGAACAGCCCGGTCTGCGCGAGCGAAGCCGCCGTTTTGGTGATACCCTCGTTGGAGACGATCTCCACCAGCACCGCGCCGTAGTTGAGGCGGGTCAGATAACTGCAAAAGTACACCACCGAGCACAGCAATATGAGCAGTCCGCTTTTCCGGGACATTTTCGCTTTTTTCACGTACCGTCACCCCAAGTCAGTCGAAGGAAGAAATGATTTTGGCAATATATTTTGCCATTTGGGTCAGATCGTCGGAGTCCACCCTGCCGTCGGTATTCACATCCGCCGCGGCGAGCGCGTCTATATCGAATACGGTGATTTTGGCAACGAATTTGGCGATCACGGTCAGGTCATCCGCGTCGATCTTCTGATCCCCGTTCACATCGCCGAGGATATAGAGATGCGGCGTCTCCTTTTGCCACATCAGCTCGCCGCACTTGGCGCAATAGCAGGCGCACAGTCCGTGGTCGTGGTCGGTCGGCTCGAGGATGGTGGTCGGCGCGCTCTCCGCATGGTTGCAGGCGCCGAGGATCAGCGTCGTCACCCCCTCGGCAGGGACAGAAGGCAGATAATAGGTGAAGGTGATCTCACCGTTTTCATCGGCGGGCGCCTGGGCGATATACAGCAGTGACGCATCCGCGAACGAGAACTCGGAATAGGCGTTGGAGAATACCGCAAGCAGGTATTCCGCGCCGGGGACGAGATCATATTGCGTGACGGTCTGCTCGGTCAGCGCCGTTTCCCGCACCGGCGGGAGGATGCGCGCCGCGCTCACGCGGGTAGCAGAGCGGCTCACACTCGACGCGGAATTGGTGTTATAGTGCACGGTGGTCGTGGAAGGATATCTTGCGTTCTTCCCGCCGATCGCTTCCCATTGCGCCTCCGTCCCGCCATAGTAAATATCGGTGAGGCTCGTGCAATCGTAAAATGTTGCCCCGCCGATGTCGGCGACGCAAGAGCCGATGGTAGCACATTTGAGTCCCGAACATCCCCAAAAAGCGCCTTCCCCAATGCTGACGATGTTGTCAGCAATCGTGATGGTGTCAAGGTTCGTGCAACAGTCGAAAGCATAATTTCCGATATGCGTGACGCCGCTTCCAAACGTAACGCTGACCAGACTCGTACAATTATAAAAAGCACAATAGCCAATACTTGTGACCGTGTCGGGAATCGTGATGTCGGTTGCTAGCATCCCATTAATATAGAGGTCGTGGGCATATGACAAGGGATTGGAGTTAGAGTCACTGAATATGATTCTGCACCACGCCGACAGATCGACAATTTCAACTTTATGAAGATTTTTGCAACCAACAAATGCACTGATCCCAATATTTGAAACACTGCTTGGAATTGAAACGCAAATCAAATTCGAACAACCGGCAAATGTGCGACTCCCAATGCTTGATATGCCGTTCTTAATCGTAACGCTGGTAAGACTCGTACAATTCTCAAACGCCCCATCAGCGATACTTGTAACACTGTTCGGAATCATTATTTCGGTTGCCAGGTCCCCGTTAATATAAAGAGCGTGAGCATACAAAAGCGGATTAGAATATGAATCACGAAAAACAATCTTACACCATGCTGCCAAATCAGAAATGTTCACATGTGAAAGGCTTCCGCAACCATAAAACGCATAACCATCTACGTTTTTGATCCCGCTACCAATAACAATGCTTCGGAGACTTGTGCAATCATTAAAGGTCATATATCCAATACTAGTTATACCATTACCGATTGTAATGCTGATAAGACCCGTACAAGTGTCAAATGCCCAAGCCCCTAAGGTCGTAACACTATCTGGAATAATAACACTTTCAAGGCTTTCACAATAATAAAAGGCACCCATTCCGATCTTGGTAACGCTTTTGGGGATTTGTACAGATCGTAGGCTTTTGCAACGGTCAAAAGCGTCATCTTCAATACTGGTGACTGTATCCGGGATAGTAACATTTTTAAGACTATAGCATTTGGAAAAAGCACCTTCTCCAATACTTGTAATACCTCTACCAATAACAACATCGGTTAGGCTAGTACAAGTTTGAAGCCCCCAATTCCCAATAGCAGTTACGCCATCCGGTATTTTAAGAGAGCGTAGACTTGAACAGTCGCTAAAGGCTCCATCGCCGATTGTGATTACACTTTCAGGTGTATGAATATCTATTAAATCAACACAACCGGAAAATGCATTTTTGCCAATTCCAGTAATGCCGTTTCCGATTACAACGTGACGAATACTATCAATATACGTCCCCCAAGGAGCTGCGGTATAAAAAATCACATTATTGTATCTACACGCAAAATCCGGTATTTCCCCTTTTCCGGTGATAACGAGTGTCCCGTCGCCAAGCAGTGTGTATGATATGTTATCATCGCACTTTCCGGAAGCGATCACCGTATGCGGCGATGTCGGAGACAGTACCGCCGGCGTATCCTCGTCCGATAATTGCAAAATCTTCATTTCCGGTTTGGAAACGGTCACATTTTTGACGACATCCACCTTGCCGGGTCGCGAAACGGTCAACGCCTTTTCTCCGGCGGTATAGTAAGTCGTGATTTTCCCGTTTTCATCGGTGGTTTTCCCGTCCACTTTCGCATCTGTTACCGGATCGCCGTTTTCATCGATAACACAAAAGATTATCCGACAAGTATCATTCGGGCATTTCCCCCATCCGAAGCCCAATTCTTTCGACCAATAAAAATCTTTCAGTTTTCTTTTGACCTCGATGAGGGTTGCCTCATGACCGGCTTTCCATTTACTAAACAATATACGAAACTCAAACTCAATGGCGACCGATGCCTTTGTCAAGATGGATATCTCCCCCTCGACGCATATCGTACAAGCGTGCCTTTCTTCTACCGTATCCTGTCGATTGCGGGTATTTGCAGAAACTTCAATTCCGATTTGCAGAGGCACCTTGATCGATACCGTCTGCACCAATGCACTGATCTTCGGCGATAACTCCAATCCGAAAAAGAACGAAACCTCCGATCGAATATCGCTGTCGGTGGTCGCCGGAATGGAGGTGTCAATCCATTTTCCGTTTTTGGAATTATAGGAAAAACCGTTGGACTGAAAAACAGAAATCTCAAAGGTGATTTTTCCCTCGGATCGGAAAACCAAGCACAACTCCGCACCCACGGTAACATCGCCAACACCGATCGGAATAAATAAATCAGCCAGTTTTTGATCTACCATATCCAATTTTCCGGAAATATTGAATGACCCGGATGCATTGACACTATAGTCAACATCAATTTCAATGCCAAGCCATAAAAGATACAACTGAAATGTGAACTTTGTTGACAATACAATATCGCCGCTGACCGTGATATTAGCAACATCATGTGGCGTATTGAACTCACGGGAAAGACTGAAATGATATGAGTGACCGATACTATCACTTATTTTCGACGGCTCAAGTGCGGAGCCTTGCGCTGGCTTCTCCTCGGCGAAACCTTCAAAGGCCACGCCCTCATCCGCGTCGCTCATATCGACGGTCATACCCTCGCCGTCCCCGGTCGTGTTGATCTTGACGACATCAAATACCTCCTCGATATCCAGCTCCTCATCCCCGGTCACGGTCGCCAATGTGCCGTTCACCGCCACGCTCTTGACCTTGAAGATCACATAATCGTCCTCGGCAACGGCATAGCAAACGATATCCCCGGCGCCGAGTCCAGTGATCGCCTCCGTCACGCCCGAGAATACATACAAATGCTGTTCGTCATCCGCCGAAACCAGCACATCCTTCGCACCGCTCGCCCGAAGCTGAATGACCCCATCCGCAAAGACGGCAAAGTTATTCGTCTTGTCCTCATCGAGATTGAGCACCGTTTCGTCCTCAAAATCGTCCACGGTCATCGCCAAAAGCTCCTGCATCGCCTGCGTATACATCAAGGTCTCAAACGATGCGGACAGCGGCTTTTTCGTTTCGGCATCCAGAAGGAACGCCCGTGCGACATAGTAGGCGGGCATTTCGCCTTCGATCTCGACCGTGACGTACTCGGCATCCGCCTCGACGGGTGCCTCCCCCGCCGCCAGCATCTGCTTGCCGTCCTCGTCAAAGATGCCTACGACCACCGTCGCCGGAACGGTCGTATACAGCTCAATCTCGGCAAAATTGCCGTTCATTTCGATGCCGCGTATTTTGTCAACGATCTTTTCGGCATCCTCGACCTCTTCCTCGAGCGCCGACGCGATCAGTCTGCCGACCGAGCTTTCTCCCTGCACGGTGAGCGCCGTTTCCGGGGTCGCCGTCGGGGTCTGCTCCGCCACTGCCGTCAACGGCACCGCCGTCACCAGCATCGCCAATGCCAAGATCATGGACAAGATGCGCTTTTTCATTTTCATATCCTCCCAAACGGTTTTTTAGACGTGACCCTCAATGGTAGCGAACTCCAATTCACCTTTCTTTTGCGGGACGTATTCATCCGGGAAATGGATCATGATGTGATCGTCCCGCTCCAGGCGTGCCTGCAAGGTGGCAATATCCACCTCGGCGACCGGGACGCCGCTCTCGATGGACAGCGCCGCCGCTTCCGACGCCGCCTGCCCGGTGAGGATCGCCGGCGGAATGACCCGGATCACATCCCACGCATACCCCTGTGCCGCCGCGCTTCTGCCAGCGGTGATGAGGTTGTCCCATCCCTTGCGGGTCAAGCACCGCAACGGGATCTCATACAGTGCGTCGCGGTGGTCAAAATCGTTGACCGCACAAATGGAATCGTCGAAATGACGGTAAATATCCTCCTCACGCAGGGCGTAATCGCCGTCGATGCGGCAGGTCGTCCGGAAGTTCGGCATCTGCGGCAGCATCGCCACATCCCGTGACTGCGGTTTTTCATCCGCCTTGAGCTTATTCAGCATCGCAAGCTGATTGTCGATTAGGTAGTCGCTGACCTCCTCCACCGTCGTGCCCGACCAGCGCGGCTTATCCGCCGGCTGATTATGCCCGTAGAGGTTGATCCCGCCACCGGATATACCGCGATACACGCGCCCGATGTCACCGCTTTCCACTGCTTCGCGGCAGGTTTCCAGCGAAATGAGCTTGCCGAAATAGGAATAGTAATTCTGCCCCTTGACGGTCGGCATCCCGCTCCGGCGCAGGATATCCGCATCCCCGGTCGTGTCAATGACGACCTTCGCCGCGTAAAACTCCCGCCCGGATTTGCTCTCAGTGACGATGCCGCGACAAACCCGACCCTCCATCACCGGCTCGGAGGCGATACAGTCAAACAGCAGATCGACCCCGGCATCCCGGATCATTTCGGTCATCTGCATGGCAAATATGTTGGGAGAATAATGCTGATGCAGGCGCTTCTGCGTCGGCGCGGAGGGAACACCGTCCTTGCGATCCCGCCATTCTTGCGGCATGGTAGAAAATCCGTATCGCGCACATTCGTCGATCCACTCATCCGCCAGCCCGAAAATGATCTGATGCCCGCGCCCATTGCACATGGCGACAAAGCAATTCACCAGACCGAGGGTCGCCAGTCCACCGAGGATATTGGATTTTTCGAGCAAAAGCACGCGGCATCCGCGACGCCGCGCGGTCAAAGCCGCCGCCACGCCTGCCACGCCGCCGCCGGCGACGATAATGTCATATTCCGCCTTGCAGGAGAGCTTGTTTACTAATGTGATTTCGTCCATAATGATTCCTCCTTATTTTCGCGCAACGCCGGAACGGCGCGCCGCCTCGGCGACCGCCGCTGCCACTGTTTTTCCGACCCGCGGATCGAATGCTTTCGGCAGGATGTAATCGGCGGACAGCTCCTCGGGCGCGACCAGCCCCGCCAGCGCCTCGCTCGCCGCCATCATCATATTGGTGTTAATATCGGCGGCGCGCACATCCAACGCACCGCGGAAAATGCCGGGAAATGCCAGCACATTATTGATCTGATTGGGGTGATCCGA
>CALDHV010000085.1 GCA_937902305.1 uncultured Clostridia bacterium | reverse complement strand
GTGCTTTTCCATAAACTCCGACATATCCAGTCGTATCAGTGTTTCCGGCGTGTCGAACAGCTCGGTCGCCAGCACCTTGACCAGCTCGGTCTTGCCGACGCCGGTCGCGCCGACGAAAATGAAGGAGGCGGGACGGCGGCGGGGGCTGATCTGCACCCGACTGCGCCGGATCGCGGCGGCGACGGCGCTGACCGCCTCCTCCTGCCCGATGACCCGGGCGCGCAGATGCTCCTCCAGCGCGGACAGCTTGCCAAGCTCACTTTCCTGCACCTTGGTCGCCGGGATGCCCGTCCATAGCTCGATGACCTTCGCCAAAGCCTCCGCAGTGACCGGGGCGGCGAGCGCCGCATCGCGGATCGCATCGGCATCCTGCCGCGCCTTGAGTAGCTTCGCGCGGGTGTTGGCGAGTGCCTCGTAGTCGATCTCCTCTGCGGCGAGCATCTGCTCCTCCTCCGCGGAAAGCGCTTGTTCCTCGGCTTGCAGGCGGTCGTATTCGTCCGCTTTTTTGTTGGCGAGTGCCGTGGCGGCGCACGCCTCATCCAGCAGGTCGATCGCCTTATCCGGCAGGTAGCGGTCGCTGATATACCGCTCGGACAGCGATACCGCCAGCCGCAGGATGGCGTCGCTGACCCGGACAGCATGGTAGTTTTCGTAGTATTCACGCACGCCTTGCAGGATCTCGAATGCATCCTGCATAGACGGCTCCTCCACCGTTACCGGCTGGAAGCGCCGCTCCAGCGCCGCATCCTTTTCGATATGCTTGCGGTATTCATTGAAGGTGGTGGCACCGATGACCTGAATCTCTCCGCGCGAAAGCGCCGGCTTGAGAATATTGGCGGCGGACATACTGCCCTCTGCGTCGCCGGTGCCGACGAGATTGTGTACCTCGTCGATAAACAGGATGATATTGCCGGCGGCTTTGACCTCATCCACCAAGCCCTTGATGCGGCTTTCAAATTGCCCGCGGAACTGCGTTCCGGCGACCAGCGCGGTCAGATCCAGCAGATGAAGCTCCTTGCCGCGGAGCTTGGTCGGCACGTCGCCTTGCGCGATGCGCAGGGCGATGCCCTCCGCGATCGCCGTCTTGCCGACACCCGGCTCACCGATGAGACAGGGGTTGTTTTTGGTGCGGCGGGAGAGAATCTGGATGACCCGATAGATCTCCCGATCCCGTCCGACTGTGCGATCCAAGGCACCGTCACGCGCTTTGGCGGTCAGGTCGGTGCAGTAGAGGGAGAGGAACTTGCGTTTTTTGTCCTTTTTGCCATCCTTTTCGGACGGTACGGCTTCACCGTCGGTGCCCGGTGTCTGCTTTTGCCCCATATTGCCAAACAGATTTTGCAGAAACGGGAATACCGGTGCGCCGCCGGGCGAAAACGCCTGATCGGCGTCCTCGTTCCCCTCGGCGTTTGCCAGCATATCCTCGACCTGCTCGTTCATCTGGTCCATATCTTCATCGGTGATGCCGAACTTTTCCAGCATATCGTTGACCGGCTTGATCCCCAACTCCTTGGCGCAGTTGAGGCAAAAGCCTTCATTGGTGCTTTGCCCGTTTTCCACCTTGGTGACGAAAATGATTGCCGGTCTTTTCTTACAGCGCGTACAAATGAGCATAACCTGACCTTGCCTTTCTTATTGTTCGATGTCGGAGGTGCCGCTGTCGGTGACCTCCGATCGGTGAAGCTGAAT
>CALDHV010000084.1 GCA_937902305.1 uncultured Clostridia bacterium | reverse complement strand
GGAAAAGTGTGCTATGCTATGGTTAACAACTGAAAAGGAGTGGAAAAATATGAAAAAAATCCTCAATGAGTTTCGTGATTTCATCAATCGCGGCAACGTGATGGATCTTGCCGTCGGCGTTATCATCGGCGGTGCGTTCCAGAAAATCGTCACCTCCGTCATCAACGACCTGCTGATGCCCTTTGTCGGTCTGCTGACCGGCGGTGTCAACTTTGCTGACCAGTTCATCATCCTCAAGCTACCGGAGGGTGTGGAGCGTGCCACCGTCACCTCGATTGCCAAGGCCGCCGAGCTCGGTGTTACCACCTTCAACTACGGCGCGTTCATCACGGCGGTCATCGACTTCCTGATCGTCGCGTTCGCGGTGTTCCTGCTGGTGCGCGGCATCAACCGGCTCAATGATCTGAAGGAGCGTCTCAACAAGTCGAAGGAAACAGAGGAAGAAGCGGCACCGACCACCAAGGTTTGCCCCTTCTGCAAATCCGAGATCTCCATCGACGCGACCCGTTGCCCGCACTGCACGTCCGAGCTGGACAAATAAGTACAATAATAAACATCCCCCGGCATTGGGCGAGGCAAGACAGAGATCTTGCCTCGCCCCTTGCCGGGGGATGTTTATTTGACGGGCATTTCTGTCGATATGTTTGCCTGTGGCAAACTCGATATGATTTGCCTATCGGCAAATCTCGATATATTTCTGCTGTTGCAGAAATTCGATATGAAATAAATCCCTCTTGCGCCACAGCGCATATCGAATTCGAAGAACATATCGAAAATCCCGTCAGGGATTTATATCGATGCGGAGTGTCTAAAGGGGCACTCCGCAGGGCGCGCTCACTTGGGGACTATTTTTCCCTAAGTGAACGCGCCCTATAACAGCCTTCTTTTTATTTCAGTAGATAATCGACCGTGCCGACCGGCTCGCCCGCCACGCAATATACCCGCGGCACCCGGCGATTGACCAGGCAGACGGTTTCGTAGTTGATCGTTCCCATCAGCCGGGAGATCTCCCCCACCGGCAAGCAGGCGCCGTCACTTTCACCGAACACCGTCACCTCCGTCCCGGCTTTCACATCCGGGATACCGGTGACATCCAGCATACACTGATCCATACACACCCGTCCGAGCACCGGCACGCGGCGACCGTTCACCAGCATACACGCCCGGTTGGACAGCACACGCCCGTAGCCGTCGGCATAGCCGATCGGCACCGTTGCCACCGTCGTCGGCTTATCCACCGTAGCGGTCGAGCCGTAGCTGATGACATCGCCCGGTGACAGCTCCTTGACCTGCGAAACGGTGGTTTTCAGCTCCATCACGGGGCGCAACGCCCCCATATGCGGCTCCATCCAGTCGTCCGGGGTCAACCCATACAGAATGATGCCCGGGCGCACCATATCGAGGTGCATTTCCGGGTGGAGCAGGGTCGCCGCGCTGTTACAGCAATGGCGGATGGCAAAATGCGCCCCCTGCTTCTCCGCCGCCTCGATCACAGCGGTGAACAAAGCGAATTGCCGAGTGGTGAACGGGTCATCCGGCGCGGCGTCCGCGGTGGCAAAATGGGTGAAAATGCCCTCCGCCGTCAGTCCGGGCAGGCGCGCCGCCTCAACGATCTGTGCCGCGGCGGCATCCGCCGCGGCGGGATCGTGGCACACGAACCCGACCCGC